>DASQGS010000469.1:0-4284 GCA_035632455.1 Thermoanaerobaculia bacterium
GAGATCGCGGTTCATTTTCCCGGCATCGTCCGAGAAGATCCGCAGCTCGCGGATCTTCTTCGCCGCATCGCCCATCGTTTGCTCAGCATCGCCCTTCTCAACCGCCGCCAACACCACGATGCCGACGGCGATCTCGGAGATGATCTCGTCGCCCACGGCGACCGATGCGCGGCGAACGCGCTGGATCACGCATTTCATTTGTGTCATCCCGAGCGCAGCGAGGGATCCCCTTCCTCGGAGCGAGAGCCGTTCTTGCGACGGGGATTCCTCGCCGTCTACGCGGCTCGGAATGACACGATACCCTCGTCCCTCGTCCCTCGTCTCTTGTCCCGCGCCGCTACACCATCACCGGCTTCTCTTCCAAGATCCGCTTGAGCACCGTCGAGAGCAGGTCGACGTGCTCGCGCTCCTCGGCCTCGAGCTCGCGGTAGAGCTTCCATTCGTGCGAGCCGACCGGGAACTTCTTTCCGGCGTCGAGGAAGAATGCGCGGGCGCGCTTCTCGAGATGGATGGCCAGCCGCAGCAGCGCGCCGCCGGAGAGATCCTTCAACTCCGCGCCGGCGAAGATCGCGACCTGCGCCGGTGAAAGGCTCGTATTGATGGTCGCATCGGGTGCGTCGATGTGATAGCGCCGCGCGAGGATGTCCAGGTGCTCGCGCTCCATCCCCGAGAGCTCACCGAAGAGGTGCGCGAGATCGGGATCCTTCACTTGCACTTCCTTCGCGCCGCGGGCGTAGAACGAGAGCCCGCCCAGCTCGATCTCGAGCGCCTGCCGAATGGCATCGATCGCCGCCTCCGACTCGATCTTCGTGTCGTGACCCTGCTCGAGACGACCTCCGCAAGCAGGGCAGAGGCCGTACGGAAAGGCGAATCCCTCGGAGACTTTCTGGCACGAGCTACATGTCCACGTGAGCCGTTCGCCGGCACAGCAGATGTGCTCATCCTCCCCCGCTTCGAGCGGACGATGACATTTCGAGCACGCAGCCGCGGTCGACGGAGGCGCCACGGTTGGCGCCGTTCCCACGACCTCGTCGGGCAGCACCACCGGCCATTCTTTCGTGATCAGGTACTTCTCGATTGCACGCGCTGCTCGACGTCCTGCACCGAGGGCCAGGATCACCGTGGCGCCGCCGGTCACGATGTCGCCGCCGGCGAAGACGCCGGGAACCGACGCGGCCTGGGTCTTCGGATCGACGTTGATGTAGCCCTCGCCGCGGACGGAGAGATCGGGCATGGAGCGCGAGATGACCGGATTGGCACGCGTACCGAGGGCGTAGATCACGGTCTCGCACTCGAACGTCTGGAACGCACCTTCGATCGGTACCGGGCGCCGGCGTCCTGATTTGTCGGGTTCGCCGAGCTCCATTTTCTGCACGACGATCGCCTTCACGTTCCCCTTCTCGTCGGTCTCGATCTTCGTCGGGCTGACGAGCCAGTTGAAGTGGATGCCTTCTTCCTCGGCGTGGCGCAATTCTTCGATGCGAGCCGGGGCCTCGGCCTCGGTGCGGCGGTAGAGGCAATGAACTTCCTCGGCACCGAGGCGGCGCGACACGCGGAGGCAATCCATCGCCGTGTTGCCCGCGCCGAGGACGACCACGCGTTTGCCCATCGCCACGGGCGTGTCCTTGAACGGGAAGCGATCGCCGCCCATGAGGTTGATGCGCGTCAGAAACTCATTCGCGCTGTACACCTGACCGGCCTGCTCGCCGGGAATGCCGAGAAAGCTCGGGAAGCCGGCGCCGGTGCCGATGAAGACGGCGTCGTACTTCATCTCCCCCATCAGCTCCTGGATCATGAACGTCTTACCGATGACCTTGTTGGTCTCGAACTTCACGCCGAGCTTCTCCAGGCCGTTGACCTCGCGGTCGATCGTGGTGCGCGGCAGACGGAACGACGGGATGCCGTACTTGAGCACGCCGCCGATGACGTGCAACGCCTCGTAGACCGTCACGTCCGCGCCTTTGCGGGCCAGATCGCCCGCGCATGCGAGTCCCGCCGGACCCGAGCCGACGATGGCCACGCGGCCAAGCTGCCCGGCGTTCTCGGGCGGATGGACCTCGGGGAGCGGAGCGTGATCGCCCACGAAGCGCTCGAGGCGGCCGATGGCAACGGGCTCCATTTTTTTCTCGAGGATGCACTGGATCTCGCACTGCGACTCCTGCGGACACACGCGGCCGCAGACCGAGGGGAAGAGATTGCTCTCCTGAATCACCGATAGCGCGCCGGAGAGATCGCGGACGAGAAGGTGACGGATGAAACGCGGGATGTCGATGGCCACGGGGCAACCGGAGATGCACGTCGGGCGCGTGCACTGAATACAACGCTCGGCCTCGTTGAGCGCGTCGGACATCGTGTACCCGAGGTTCACCTCCTCGAAATTGCGGGAGCGCTCCTTCGCGTCGCGCTCGGGCATCTTCACCGCGTGCTCGGGGAGATCCTTGAACTTCTTGTAATTGCGCTTGTGCAGCTCGAAGAGTTGCTCCTCGATCGTGCACACCTTCTTGAAGTCGTCGTTCGCCGTCGACTCCTGCGATTTGAAGCGATCCTGCCGGAGTTGCAGCTCGGGGAAGTCGACGAGATGACCGTCGAAGTCGGGGCCGTCGACGCACGCGAATTTCGTCTCGCCGCCGACGCTGACGCGGCATGAGCCGCACATGCCGGTGCCGTCGACCATGATGGCGTTGAGCGAGACCATGGTCTTGACGCCGAAGGGACGCGATGTCTCGGAGGAAGCCCGCATCATCGGCAGCGGCCCGATGGCCACGACGAGATCGGGCCTGTCCCGCTCCAGCACTTCCTTGAGCGCGGCGGTGACGAAGCCCGGCTTGCCGTAGGAGCCGTCGTCGGTGCAGACGATCAGATCATCGCAGTACTGGCGGAAACGATCTTCCCAGAACACGAGGTCTTTGTTCCGGAAGCCGATGATCCCGGTTGTGCGATTGCCTGCTTCCTTGAACGCGCGAAGCTGAGGGAACACCGGCGCGACGCCGAGTCCACCGCCGACGAGCACGACGTGTCCGACCTCTCCGACATGGCTCTCGAGCCCAAGCGGCCCGACGAAGTCGGAAAAGGTGTCGCCTTCCTTGTAGTCGCGCATCATCTCCTTCGTCGTCTTTCCGAGGGCCTGGACGACGATGGTGATGGTCCCCCATTCGCGATCGTAGTCGGCGACGGTGAGCGGGATCCGCTCGCCGCCGTCCTTGAGCCGGAGCATGACGAAATGGCCGGGTTTGGCCGCCCTGGCCACGTCGGGCGCATGGACGTCCCAGAGGAAGGTGACATCGGAAAACTGCTGACGTTTGACGATCTGATACACGCATTCCCTCCGTGTTGCAAAACCGCCTGACTATACCGGTTTCGCAGGGTGCGGGGCATGGTGCAAGTGCCCTACCGGGACGAGGAGAAGGGACGAGGGACGAGGGACGAGGGACGAACAGCCGGGCACGTTCGTGTCATCCCGAGCGAAGGGAGGATCCTCTTAGTAAGAACGCGGGTCGTTTTTCCGAAGGGGATTCCTCGCCGTTCTACGCGGCTCGGAATGACACGGCACCTCGTCCCTCGTCCCTTGTCCCTCGTCCCTCGTTCCACGCCCTCTACACCGGGTAGAATCCACCGCAATCCCGTGACAATCGGATAAAATCCGTGCATCCACACTCGGCTGCGCTGCGTAGGCACGCCGGCTGGCTACCGGCAATCCGCTGTCGCGTTCTTTCGGATGGCGGCGTGGAACGCGGAGGCACTCGCGGCGTTCGCGATGTCTCCGATCAGAAGAATCCGAGTGTACTCAACATTGAAACAAATCAATCGGCCCGCAAACAGCAGGCCATATGAACGAAGGAGATTCCCATGAGCATCAACAAGGTCATTCTCATCGGCCGCCTCGGTAAGGATCCGGAAGTCCGCTCCGTCCCCTCCGGCACGACCGTCGCGAAGTTCAGCCTCGCCACCGACGAGCGCTTCACCGACCGCAACGGCGAGAAGCAGGAGCGCACCGAGTGGCACAACATCGTGGCCTGGGGAAAGCTCGCCGATATCTGCGGGCAGTATCTGCGCAAGGGCAAGCAGGTCTACATCGAAGGCTCCATCCGCACCGATAGCTGGGAAGACAAGGAGTCGGGACAGAAAAAGTACCGCACCGAGATCATCGCCAACACGATGAAGATGCTCGGCTCGAAGAGCGACACCGAAGGCGGCGACAGCTACAACGGCGCACAGTCGCGCAAGCCTGCATCCGCCCCCGCTGGCGCGGGCGGGGGCGGTGGTGGCGGCATCGAGGAGGACGAG
>DASQGS010000470.1:0-3418 GCA_035632455.1 Thermoanaerobaculia bacterium
GCCGCAGTCCATAGGCGCCCCGCCGCAGTCCATAGCTTGACACCGCCCTCCGGCAGGTTTAGAACTACGCCACACTTCAACCGCGTTTCACGACCGTTCGCGATCAACCTTCCGACACGACGTTTTCACGTTCACGTTTCATGGAGGGAGCGCCGATGATACCGGCAGCGTTCGAGTATTCGTCCCCGGGCACGCTGGCCGAGGCAATCTCGCTTTTGCGGGAGCACGCCGACGCCAAGATTCTGGCCGGGGGGCAGAGCCTGATCCCGTTGATGAAGCTGCGGATGGCTTCACCGGCCCGCGTGATCGACATCAACCGCATCGAGGGGCTCAACTACATCAAGGAGGCCGGCGGTTTTCTGACGATCGGCGCGCTGACGCGCGAGTCGGACCTCGATTCCTCGGAGTTGATCCGCGGGAAATATCCGATCATCTCCGACACCGCCGAGGTCGTCGCCGACCCGCTCGTGCGCAACCTTGCCACGGTCGGTGGGAATCTGGCCCACGCCGATCCGGCCAACGATCACGGGGCCACGATGCTCGCCCTCGGCGCGTCGGTCGTGGCCACCGGGCCGAAGGGCGCACGGACCATCCCGCTCACCGATTTCTTCACCGGCCTCTTCACGACCGCGCTCGAGGCCGACGAGATCCTGACGGAGATCCGGATTCCCACTCCGCCAGCTTTGAGCGGCGGCGCATATTTCAAAGTCGAGCGTAAAGTGGGCGATTTCGCGGCCGCCGCCGTGGCAGTGCAGATCACGGTCGACGGCAAGAACGTCTGCAAGAGCATCGGCATCGGTCTTACGAACGTCGGATCGACTCCGATCAAGGCGGTGCGCGCGGAAGCGAGCCTCAAGGGCAAGCCATTGAACGATCAGAATATTCAGGCGGCGGCTCTTATCGCCTCGGAGGAGGCCGAGCCCACGGCCGATCTCCGCGGTTCGGTCGAGTACAAGCGGTCGCTCGTTCGCGTGCTCACAGGACGCGCCCTCAGGCGCGCAATCGCCAGAGCGACGGGGGAGTAATAGCGATGGCCACACAGAAAATCAAGGTCACTGTCAATGGAACGCCGCGCGAGGCCGAGGTCGAGCCGCGGCTGCTGCTCGTCCATTTTCTCCGCGAGAACCTCATTATGACCGGCACGCACATCGGCTGCGACACCACGAGCTGCGGCGCGTGCACGGTCTTGCTCGACGGCAAGCCGGTCAAATCATGCACGGTATTCGCCGTACAGGCGAACGGCCGCGAGATCATGACCGTCGAGGGACTGGAGAAGGATGGCGCGCTTCATCCGATACAAGAAGGCTTCTTCCAGGAGCACGGGCTACAATGCGGCTTCTGTACGCCGGGCATGCTGATGACAGGTTATGCGCTGCTTGGGAAGAATCCGTCGCCGAGCGAGCACGACATCCGCTGGGCGATCTCCGGCAATCTCTGCCGCTGCACCGGTTATGTGAACATCGTCAAAGCGATTCAACACGCTGCTGCAAAGACGGCTTCGCAAGCCTGAACGGAGCATAGCCATGGCACTCAAGACGAGCCCCGAAGTCGGCGGCATGGGACATTCGAACAAGCGCGTAGAGGATCCTCGTTTCCTCCGCGGCCAGGGTAAGTATGTCGATGATCTGAAGCTTCCGGGAATGCTTTATCTCGACATCGTGCGCAGCCCTTATGCGCACGCCAAGATCGTCAAGATCGACGCATCGAAGGCGCTGGCCATCCCCGGCGTGCTGGCCGTCGTGACAGGCGAGTTACTGAAGCAATACAACCTCCACTGGATGCCGACGCTGATGTCGGACACGCAGATGGTCCTGCCCGTCGAGAAGGTGATGCACCAAGGGCAGGAAGTGGCCGCGGTGCTGGCTACGGATCGCTACATCGCCGCGGACGGCGTGCAGGCAGTGGAAGTCGAGTATGAGCCGCTGCCCGTGGTCGTCGATCCCTTCAAAGCCTTGGAACCGGGTGCTCCTGTGCTGCGCACGGACAAACCGGGCAAGACCGACAATCGCATTTTCCATTGGGAGCATGGCGATCGCGCCGCGACCGACAAGGCAATCGCGCAGGCCGAGGTCACAGTCAAGCAGGATATTTACATCCCGAGAATCAACGTCTGCTCGATCGAGACCTGCGGCTGTGTCGCGCATTTCGATAAGGTCCTCGGCAAGCTGACGGTTTGGATGACGACACAGGCGCCGCACGCCATAAGAACGGTGTTCGCTCTTGTGGCGGGTCACGTGGGATTGTCCGAGGAGAAAATCCGGATCATCTCGCCTGACCTCGGCGGCGGTTTCGGCGGCAAGGTTCCGGTGTATCCCGGCTATGTCATTGCCGTCGCCGCGTCGGTGCTCACCGGCGCGCCGGTCAAGTGGGTCGAGGATCGCATGGAGAATCTTTCCGCCGCATCGTTCGCCCGCGACTATCACATTACGGCCGAGCTCGCAGGCAAGAAAGACGGCACAATTCAGGCGCTGCGCATCAAGACCATCGCCGATCACGGCTACGCGGACGCGGCCGCCAATCCGTCGAAGTTCCCGGCCGGTCTGTTCCATGTCGCGACCGGCTCGTATGACTTCCAGAACGCCTTCATGGAGGTGGATGCCGCGTATACGAACAAGCCTCCAGGCGGTATTGCCTATCGTTGTTCATTCCGCATTACGGAGGCCGTTCATACTATCGAGCGGATGGTGGACATCTTCGCGAACGAGGTCGGCGCCGATCCGGCCGCGCTTCGCAAGAAGAACTTCATCAAGCCCCAGCAGTTCCCGTACAAATCGGCGCTCGGATTCGAATATGACAGCGGCGACTATGGCGCCGCGCTGGATCTGGCGATGAAGAGGATCGGCTACGACGATCTGCGCAAAGAGCAGGCCGCAAAGCGCGCCAAAGGCGAGCTCATGGGGATCGGCATCTCCAGCTTCACCGAGGCCGTCGGCGCCGGGCCGTCGAAGGACTACGACATCCTGGGCATCAAGATGTTCGACAGTTGCGAGTTGCGCATCCATCCCACCGGCAAGGTCATCGCCCGCTTCGGCACGAAGTCGCAAGGACAGGGACACGAGACCACATACGCCCAGATCATCGCCGAGGAATTGGGAATCCCCGCGGCACACGTGGCCGTCGAGGAAGGGGATACCGACACCGCTCCTTACGGCCTCGGTACATACGCCAGCCGCAGCACGCCGACCGCCGGCGCGGCCGGAGCCATGGCCTGCCGCAAGATCAAAGACAAGGCGAGGAAGATCGCCGCGCATTTGCTCGAGGTCAGCGAAGAGGATCTCGTGTGGGAAGTGGGCAAGTTCTCGGTCAAAGGCGTTCCCTCGCGATCGAAGACCATTCAGGAGATTGCATTCGCCGCGTATACGAACCATCCCCAGGGACTCGAGGCCGGCCTCGAAGCCGTCCACTATTATGACCCGCC
>DASQGS010000471.1:0-8165 GCA_035632455.1 Thermoanaerobaculia bacterium
GAAAACAGGACGGTGAGCTCGCTCGCGTACTTCCGCGCCGTGATCGCCGCACGGCGTGGATCCATGCGCGACGCAATCTTGCTGGCCGCCGAGGCGGAACAGGTGGCACCAGGCGATCCGCACGTTCTCGCGTTGCGAGTGGCGCTCGCGAACGCGGTATCGGACAGCGCAACCGCCGCGGCAGCCGCGAAGCGACTCGCGGATCTGCACGATCCCTTCACCATCGCCGAGGCCGTCAGAGAAATACAAGAAATCATGAGGAGCCCGGCAATCGTGTCATCCTGAGCCGGCGAAGCCTCCGGATGGGGGCGTAGCACGGCGAAGGATCTCCTTGCGAGAGCCACGGTCCTACCAAGATGATCCTTCGCCGTCTACGCGGCTCAGGATGACACACCCGCTTGTCCATCCGCCCAATTCCCTGACACAATCACGTCATGCGCGACTACGTCCTCTTCTTCATCAACGGCCGGGAGCAGCGCGCGCGAGGCTCCGAGGTGTTTCGCACGTTGTCGAGCTACCTGCGCTACGACCTCGGCAAGACCGGAACGAAGATCGTCTGCGAGGAGGGCGATTGCGGCGCTTGCAGCGTTCTGCTCGGCCGCATCGTCGACGGCGATTTTCGCTACGAGCCGGTCAACTCCTGCATTCTTGCCCTCGGTCAGCTCGACGGCACGAGCATAGTGTCGGTCGAGGGGCTGAATGCGAACGGCGAGTTGAATGCCGTCCAGGAGTCGATGATCGTCAGCCACGGCGCGCAATGCGGTTACTGCACGCCCGGATTCATCGTGGCCATGTCGGCGCTTTTCGAATCGAAGGAGAAGCTGACCGAGAAGGACGTGCGCGACGGGCTGACCGGCAATCTCTGCCGCTGCACCGGTTATGAACCGATCGTGAAAGCAGCTCTCGGCGTCGACGGAAAGACGATGGCGAAGATCGGCGATCTCTATCCCGCGGCCCCGATGCTGGCGGCGATACGGGCAGCCCGCTCCGAGGGAGGCGTCGCCATCGAGGCGTCCGGCCGGGCTTTCGCCGCGCCGGATGCTTTGGCGGATGCGATCCGCTTCAAGAGCGATCACGCGCCTGTCACGATCCTCCAGGGAGGCACCGACGTCGGCGTCTGGGTCAACAAACGCGATTTCACGGCGCCGGCGATCCTGTCACTCGCCAACGTCGACGGCCTCGACGAACTGCGCGTCGAGAATGGTGCGATCATCGCTGGAGCGAAAGTCACGCTCGCAGCATTCGAGCGATTCGTCGAGGAGAGAATCCCGGAGCTGTTCGGCATCCTCAATGTCTTCGGCTCGCCGCAGATCAAGAACGCCGGCACGCTTGTGGGCAATATCGCCAACGGCTCCCCGATCGGCGACACGCTGCCGTATCTGCTTGTGGCCGAGGCGAAGCTGGAACTGACCGGCGCAAAGGGCTCGCGCGTCGTTGAGATCAACAGTTTCTACAAGGGCTACAAGCAGTTCGATCTCGCCGCGGACGAGATCATCACGCGCGTGATCGCGCCGATCGTAACGACTCGTCCTTCGAGCATTCTCAACCTCTACAAGATCAGCCGGCGCAAGGATCTCGACATCTCGGCGTTCACGGCAGCGATGCGCTTGCGCATCGAGCGCGATGTCATCGCACAAGCGTGGATCGCCTACGGCGGCGTCGCGCCGACAGTCGTGCGCATGCCTAAGACCGAGGCCTTCGTCACCGGGAAGGTTCCATCGCTCGAGCTTTTCGAGCGCGCAGGTGCGATCGCAAGAGGTGAGATCACGCCGATCTCAGACGTCCGCGGCTCGCGCGAGTACCGGTCGCAACTCGCGGAGAACATCATGGCCCGGTTCTGGTACGACGCATTCGATCTCGAGCAAGAAGCGCTTTCTGTACAGACTTATCGAGGCATGGCATGACCATCGTCGGCAGGAACATCCCACACGACTCCGCAAGCGGCCATGTGACGGGGGAATCGATCTACATCGACGACATGCCGTTCGCAAGGAACGAGCTGGTCGTTGATTTCTACTGGAGCCGCGTGGCAAACGGACGGATCCGATCGATCGATCTCTACGCGGCGGCGAAGGTCCCCGGAATTGTGGGGCTCTATACATGGCGCGACCTGAATCACAACAGGCTTGGGCCGATCATCCAGGACGAGCCGCTGCTGGCCGAGAACATCGTGAGTTACATCGGGCAACCGATCGTCGTGATCGCCGCAGAGTCGCGCGAAGCGATTCGACTGGCGAAGGCAACCATCCGAATCGACATCGAAGAATACGAGCCGGTCTTCACAATCGACGATGCCAAGCGCCGCAAGCAGTTCATCGCTGCCACGCGTTTTATCCGCCGCGGCGACGCCGCCGAGGCTTTTGCGAAGGCCGAGCACGTTATTGAAGGGACATTCGTCAACGGCGGCCAGGATCATTTCTATCTCGAATCGCAGGCGGCGATGGCAGTGCCCGGCGAGCTCGGCGCGCTGACCATTTACTCTTCCACCCAGCACACATCCGAGGTTCAGGAAGTCTCCGCTCATCTGCTCGGCTTGCCCGCCAACAAAGTCGTGGTCATCACGAAGCGCATGGGCGGCGGTTTCGGTGGGAAGGAAGCACAGGCAACCCATCCGGCGGTGATGGCTGCGCTCGTGGCTCATAAGACCGGCCGGCCGGCCCGCATTGTTTATAACAAGGATGACGACATGCAGGTCACCGGCGGCCGTCATCCGTTCCAAAACGACTACAAGGTCGCCTTTGCGAGTGACGGTACGATTACGGCGCTCAAGGTCGATTTCTATTCCGACGGCGGCGCGTTTGCCGACCTCTCCACGGCGGTGCTGGGACGAGCGATGTGCCATGCCGACAATGCCTACTACATCGCGAACGCCGAGATCAGCGGAACGATCTGCCGGACGAACTTCCCACCGAACACAGCCTTCCGCGGTTTCGGTGGTCCGCAGGGAATCGCCACAATCGAGAACATCATCGAGGAGATCGCGTTCCGCTTGCACAAGGATCCAGTCGAGATCCGCATTCGCAATTGTTACGGCATCGACGATAGGAACGTGACGCCGTATGGACAGGTCGTAACGAACAATACGCTGCCACGGTTGTTCGAGGATCTCGTCGCGCGCAGCGATTACCACAAGCGTGTCGCCGATGTCGCGGCGTTCAATGCTCGCTCGAAGACGCATCTCCGCGGCATCTCATGCACGGCGGTCAAGTTCGGAATCTCCTTCAACACGAAGTTTCTCAATCAGGCCAATGCTCTCGTCAATGTTTACCTCGACGGATCGGTGCAAGTGTCGACCGGCGCTACGGAGATGGGACAGGGCGTCAATACAAAGATCCGGCAATTCGTGGCGGAGGAGTTTGCGATTGATCCGGAGCTGGTTCTGCTCATGCCGACTTCGACGGAAAAGAATAACAATACCTCCGCAACGGCAGCCTCGGCCGCGGCGGATCTCAATGGCAGCGCCGCCGTCGATGCCTGCCGCAAGATCCGCGCTCGGCTGCTCGACATAGCAGCGCGCGAGCTTGCGGGGCGCACAGACGATCTCGAGGCCTCGCCCGCGACGATCGCTTTTGATGACGGCACGATCTACGACAGGCGCCGCCCCGCGCTTCGCCTCACGTGGAAGGAGTTGGTCAAGCTCGCGTACCTCCAACGAGTGAGCCTCGGCGAGCGCGGCTTCTATGCGACACAAGGGCTCGATTGGAACGCCGATAAGGGCAGCGGCTCACCGTTTCTCTATTACACGAACGGCTGCGCCGTCTCCGAGGTGCTCATCGATCGCTTTACCGGCGAGATGCACGTCGTCCGGGCCGATCTGCTCATGGACATCGGCCGCTCGGTCAATCCCGGTATCGATCGCGGCCAGATCACCGGCGGGTTCATACAAGCCATGGGCTGGCTGACCAACGAGGAGCTGAGCTACGCCCCAGGCGGAGAGCTGCTGACGCACTCGCCGACGACGTACAAGATCCCGAATATCCAGGACCTTCCGCCTGTATTCAACGTCGACTGCATCGACAACGACACGAACACGCAGAACATCCGCGGCAGCAAGGCCGTCGGCGAGCCTCCGTTCTGCCTCGGTATCTCGATTCTTAACGCCGTGAAGAACGCATTGTCGTATGTGAGCGGCGCGGAGATCCCGAAAATCAACGCCCCGGCTACCGGCGAGGAGATCCTGATGCGGCTAACTCAGTACAAGAATGCGAAGCGCGTGCTGGCGAAGAATGGGGAACCGGTCGCAGTTGCGGCGGGGTAGGTGGGAGACGCGAGTTGATCCAAGGCTGTGGAGTCCTCTTTGATACGAAGTGACAAGCGGAGAGTCGGAGACTGGGTCCTGGGCAGGCGGATCGGCCGGGGTGGCCAAGGTGACGTGTTCGAAGCCACGCGAGGCGAGGGACAACCGATCGTCGCGCTGAAGTACATCGAGGCGCGTAAGCCGAAAAAGCGAGCTCGTTTCATTCAGGAGGTCGAGAAGCACCACGAGCTTTCGCTTCGCGGAGCACGGAACATCATACCCATCATCGACCACAATCTCCAGGAGCTCGCCGGGGGGGCGGTGGAGGGTTACATCGTCATGCCCAGAGCCGCTCTGAACCTCGAGCAGGCTGTGGGCACGACCGAAGGCCGGATCGAGATATGCCTGGAGATTCTGTTGGGGGTTGCCCGCGGTATCGGTGAAGCACATCGAATTGGTGTAATCCACCGAGATATCAAACCCGGAAACGTTCTCTTCATGGACCCTTCCCTGCGTGAACCGCTGGTTAGCGACTTCGGCATTTGTCTCCTCAAACAGACTGACGACGCGAATCGTCTGACGGACGCACACGAGACGGTCGGAGCCAGGTTCTTTATGGCGCCTGAGCAGGAGAAGGGTGGCGTCGCTGACGTTCGCGAAAGCGCGGACATCTATGCCCTCGGCAAACTGCTCGTGTTCATGCTGACACGCCGATATGTTCATCGCGAGTACTTTGATGCAGAGCTCCGTCGTGACGATCTTGAATCGGACCGGCGTCTCGACAGGATTCGTCAAGACATCCTCGCCAAGACGATCGTGGAAAACCCGGAGGATCGAGTGCAGACGGCCGACGAGCTCATACAGGCTCTGGAAACGATACTGCGCGATTTTCGGAGCGGAAATGGGCGCAATGGGGCGGGCTCGCCGATTGCGAGCTCGTACAAGGCTGCGACGGACGTGCTGAAAGTGAGCGACCGGACGGCCATCAGGTTTGCTGTGGACGAGTGTCGCTTCGAATTCGATTCCACGTGGGCGGAAGAGCAGAGCAGAGCCGAAGCGCTTCCTGACGAGTCGCCTGCAATTGCCAGGGATCTATTGCTGCGCCAGATGAACGGGACAGGGTTTACGATTGCGATGGCACGTTTCGACGCCGTGGCGGCGTTCGGCGATTGGAAGCAATTGGTCGAATACATTGCCCGAAGCACCGAGAAGCGTAGCGGCCATATGAAGGTACGCGGGATACCGCATGTGACCGCAGGATTCCTGTACATGACTGCTGCACTGGTGGCGCTGTCGCGACAAAGCTGGTCGATTCTGAATGACCTGCTACGAACGCAGTTCGAGTGGTATTACGGCTCGGCTAAGCCGCGATTCAGCTTCGGGTTCGAGCTCAGGTACTTCTTTCATTCAGAAGCGCTCGGCAAGTTTGCTCCCAAGATTCATGACCTGTTCAGAGAGATCCTGGCGTTGCCGAGCTACTCGGCTGTCCTGGGACTGTCCGACGAGGAGCTTCTCGATTCTTACTGCGCGGCCCAGTTTCTCATGTGCGTAAGAGCGGCCCAGGAAAGCGTTCGTGGCAGCATGAGCGTGACGATGTTCGCTGACTTCGGGCGATTCTATGATAGTCGTGTGTTCCCCCTGATCGAGCGGATCAGGTCGGATGCAGAGTACGCTCGTGGCGCGTTACTGCCGTTCGAAGAATCGCGCGAAGAATGGCTGCAGCGACTTCCGGAGCGCCTGGCGTATGTTCGTGAGAACTTCTTCAATGAAACATGGTTCGATTGGGCATCAATCGGGCCGCAGGACTTAGAGTGAGTCTCACGGGCAGGTCTGTCCTGTTCCCCAAGAAGAGACTTCCTGGCTCACTTCCCATCCTCCCTCCTCCACCTCTGCGCGATTGGCATCTGTCTGCCGTTCCCGAACGCTTTGGTTGACACGCGGATTGTGGGGGCTGCCTGGCGACGCTTGAACTCGTTGGTGTCGACGAGCCTGAGGATGCGGTTGACGAGCCGGCGGTCGTAGCCTGCGGCGACGATTTGGTCCAGCTCCAGCCACTCTTCGATGTAAAGCCGGAGAATGCCGTCGAGAACTTCATAGGGCGGCAGCGAGTCCTGATCCGTCTGGTTCGGGCGGAGCTCGGCGGACGGCGGTTTCGTGATCGATGACTCAGGGATCACGGGGCGCTCGCGATTGAGCCAGCGGGCGAGGCGGTAGACCATCGTCTTGTAGACGTCGCCGAGAAGCGCGAGGCCGCCGCACATGTCGCCGTAGAGCGTGCAATAGCCGACCGCCAGCTCGGACTTGTTGCCGGTCGAGAGGACCAGCGCGCCGGTGCGATTCGACCAGGCCATCAGAAGATTCCCGCGGATTCGGGCCTGCACGTTCTCGTTCGTGATGTCGAAGATCTCGTTGCGGAACAGCTCGTTGAACGAATGCTCGTAAGGCTGATAGATCGAATCGATCGGGGCGATGTGAAACGCGATGCCGAGGTTCCCGGCGAGAACGCGGGCATCGTCGACGCTTCCGGGCGAAGAATAGCGGGAGGGCATGGCAAGGCCGGTAACATGCGCCGCACCGAGGGCCTCGACCGCGAGGGCGGCGGTGACCGCGGAGTCGATCCCGCCGGAGAGGCCGATCACCACGTCCTTGAAGCCGCACTTGCGGATGTAGTCGCGCAGGCCGAGGATCAGCGCGCGGCCGATCTCGTCCTCGTCGGGTGCCGACAGAGGCGAGCCGGCGGTAGGGCCGTCGAGAGTCACCGCGGTGCCCACTTCTTCAAACGCCGGCGCGCAATAGAGCCTTCGCCCTTCGGCGTCGACGACGATCGACGACCCGTCGAACAGCAGCTCGTCGTTGCCGCCGACCTGGTTCACGTAGATCAGCGGCGCTTCATAACGGCGCGCCACCTGGGAAAACAGGTCGTAGCGAATCTCCCGCTTGCCTGCGGTGAACGGGGAAGCGGAGATGTTGAGAAAGAGCTCGCAGTTCTGGCGGGCGAGCTGGTCCACCGGATTCTCGCAGTAGAGCTTCGTGCCGCGGATCTGTTCCTCGAACCAGAAGTCCTCGCAGATCGACACGCCGACCCGCTTGCCGAAGAGCTCGATGATTCGGACGCTCGAAGCGGGCTCGAAGTAGCGCATCTCATCGAACACATCGTAGGTCGGCAGCAGCATCTTGTGCTGCTCGAGGAGAAGCGTGCCGCGTTGGGCCACGAAGGCGGCGTTGTGCAGCGGCTTGCCACACCATTGCTGATTGCGGGCGATGCATCCGAAGATGAGGACGGTCTCTCCGGTCATGGCCACCAGGCGGTCGCGGACCTCGAGACTGGCTTGGATGAACACTTCGCGGTCGAGGAGGTCGCGGGGCGGATATCCGGTGACGGCGAGCTCCGGGACCATTACGATGTCCGCGCCGGCACGCACCCCATCGTCGTAGGTCCGGCGGATCAACTCCTGGTTCGAGGCAAGCGCCCCGATGGTCGGATTGATCTGGCCGATGTAGATCTTCATGGATGTGCGATTCCCCACTTTGAGATTTTGTCACAGGGGCGGGTCCGGCATCGCATGGCGGCGCTCGGGGTCCTCCCAATCACACTCCAGAACCGCGGGGCGCGCTCTCACATTCACCCCTGTGAAGCGTCACACATGCTCCGCCCCTGTCGCACAGGACCGCGTGGATCAAATCACATCGGTGCGAGCCCGCAAGCCCCAAGAATGCGGCCGGAGAATTCAGAAAGGAGATCAAGATGAAGAAAACCGCCCTCGTAACCGCACTCGTGCTCCTCGCCATGGTGGTCGCCGGCCCGATCGTCGCCGCTGAAGACGGCGCCGCGCTCTACAAGGCGAAATGCCAGGCCTGTCATGGACCCGACGGCACCAAGATGCCGAAAGCGAACCTTTCCAGCGCCGAGGTTCAGGGGAAGTCGGAC
>DASQGS010000472.1:0-11810 GCA_035632455.1 Thermoanaerobaculia bacterium
ATGAAGCGATGGGCTGCACCGTTTCTCCTCGTTATTTCTCTGCCGATGATTGCCGCGGAGCCGGCACGCGAGATGCGGGTGACAGGCGCGATCGTGTTCAAGAACGGCCTGGCATTTCTGACGCGAGAGGGGACGCTTGCATTCGCTGACGGAAGCGCCCGCATCGCACCGGCTCCCGCGCCGCTGCTCGGAACGCTCTGGATCGCCGCGGGCACGCGAGCGATCGACGAGGTGCGGGCGACCAACGAGATACGTGAGGTGATGAGACCGGCAGCGTCGGTCGCAGATCTGCTGGATGCGAACACCGGCAAACTCGCCACGATCCGAGTTGGCGACCGCGAGTACACCGGGGCGATCATGCGTGCCCCGCAACCGGACGAGCAAGCGACTCCGGCGGCGCTCATGAGCAGCATCACCGTCAGCGTGCGCCCGGCCACCGGACTGGTCCTCATCAACGACGACGGGAAGGTCCGGGCGTTCGAGCGTAGCAGCGTGCAGTGGGTTGCCTTCGCGCAGCCGCCAGCCACCAGCGTCGCTGTTCCGACTCCACAGCCGTCGCTCTTGATCCGAAGTCGCGGTGCGGATGGCGCGGTGCCCGCGACGGTCAGTTACCTCCGGTCCGGCGTGAGCTGGATGCCGGAGTACTCGATCGCGCTCCTCGACGAATCGAGAGCCCAGGTGACCATGCAGGCGACGCTGATCAACGACGGCGAGGATCTTCGTGACACCGAGATCCGCTTCGCGGTTGGGTTCCCAAACTTCGCGTTCGCGCACGTGCTCGACCCGATGGCTTTGCAGTGGTCGCTGAAAGACTTCCTCTCGCGTCTCGCCGGCGACTACAGCCGGGAGAGCCGCTTCAGCAACGTGGCGATGCAACAAGTCATGGTGAATACAGTTTCGCGAGGCGATCTCGACGGCCCCGTCAGCCTCGACGCCCGGCTGGGCGGCGACTCGGCCGAGGATCTCTTCTTCTACAACCGCGCTGGGGTAACGCTCGCCGCCGGTCAGCGCGCCATCTATCCGCTGCTGGCCGCGACCGTTCCATTCCGCCACCTCTACCTGTGGGAAGTGCCGGCCGAGACCGACGAAACGCGGAGCGTATCCGGACAGAAGCCGGCCGATCAGGTCTGGCACTCGATCTCGCTTACGAATAGCGGCTCCACGCCTTGGACCACAGCGCCTGCGTTGGTGCTCTCCCATGGCAAGCCGCTGGCGCAGGACACGCTCGGTTACACGGCCGCTGGCGGCCGGGGCAATGTGAAGCTGACCGTTGCCACGGACGTCGCCGTCGAGCGCGAAGAGATCGAGGTCGAGCGAAAGGCGCGTGACTTGCACCGCGCGGGAAATGAATACGACGCCGTCACGATCGAGGGCGTGCTGACCATCCGCAGCTTCAAGCGCGAAGCGATCACCGTCAGCGTAGACAAGACCGTGGAAGGAACGATCATCTCGCACCAGCCCGAGGGAAGAGTCACGCGCCGCGCGCTCCGGCCCAGGGCGATCAACGCGACCGAGCGCATACAGTGGGATGTGCCGGTCGGACCGGGCGAGGCAAAGACGATCAAGTACCGCTACAAAGTGTGGGTAAGGGTTTAGAAGCCCTCGGCATATGGACTGCGGCGGCTTGCCGCCGCTTTCGTTGACCACAGGCGCGGCGAATGGCCACTCGCGCAGACTCCGCGAACCGCGCAACCGGCCCAGCTCCTGCCACTAGCGCGGAAAGCGGCGGCGAGCCGTCGCACTCCATACGAAAGACGCGCCCTATTCGGCATACCGCTCATTGGGCCCCTTCCAAAATCCTGCTACTCTTTCGCCATCCAGGAATCGAGAGAAATCCAGGAAAGGCGGGGATCAATATGTTTGCCAGAACCGTGGCTGTCTGTGTGATCGCAATCTTCCTTGGCATTGGCGTTTCGGCGAGAGACGTGGATCGTTATGGGGCGATCGCCTACTCGAAACGGACCGGGCATTACGGTTACTCGTCTCGCGCGCTTTCGCGCGGGGAGGCTGAGGACCGCGCGCTGCGCAACTGCGAGGGACGCGATTGCCGGATCGAAGTGTGGTTCCGCAACAGTTGCGGCGCGCTCGCGACCGGGAGCGACGGCTACGTGACCGGCTGGGCCCATGACACCAGCGCCAGTGAGGCGAGGGAGCGCGCGCTCCGCGAATGCCGCGATCGCGACGGTCGCCGCTGCCGAGTCATCATCTGGACCTGCGCAAGGTAGAAATCCCGATCGTGTGATCCTGAGCCGGGTGCCGCCGCCTCAGGATGACACATCGAGCGGTTGTTCATTAGAAGCGCCATATCCCAGCTCCCGTCCCAGCCGTCCATACATCAGTCCCGCGATCACGTCGTAGATCACATGCACCGTCATGGCTACGTAGAGCGAGCCGGCGAGCCATACCAGCAGGTGGAAGCTGAGCGCGAACCCGACGATCACGATGACCGCGCGCCAGCCCTGGACCATGTGCACTACGCCGAACATGAGCGCGCACAACAGCGCGGCGACGGCGTAGCTCCGAGTGAGGTTGGCGAGCAGCGCCCATTGCACGCCGCGCCAGGTGATCTCCTCGCCGATGCCCGCGACCAGAGCCACGACCAGCCACCAGGCGCGCTCCGTGGCGTTCGAGGGCATGAACAGATGAACCACTCGCGACTTCGCTTGGACGGCCCGCCGCCAGCGCGGCCACATGTAAACCAGTTGCACCGCCAGAACCAGAACGCCCGCGAGAATCGCGCCGATCGACGGGAGCGAACGAGGAAAGAGCCGGATCCACTGGATTCTGGCGATGAACAGTGAGACTGCGGCGAATGCGGTGAGCTCAAACGCCGTGAACTGAAAATGTCGCAGGCGGTTGGGCAGCGGCCGATCGGTAGCGACGACTTTCTTCCGGCTTACGAACACCACGATCGGCAGAAACGCGCCGTAGTACGCGAGGTGCATCCAGCCGGCGACGTTGAGACGGAGCGCGAACGGAAACATGCTTGAGCACGGATTCTACGATGGGACGGGACCGATCGGTCAGATCCGTCGGATCGGTCCGATCGTGAGACGTTGAGCCGCAGATCATGTACTGCGCACCCTGGTCGTTGCGGCGTCGCTCCCCGCCGGCGCCTTCCTCCCGCTCAGAAAATACAGCACCGGCACGGTCACCCTCGACAGGAACAACGACGCGACCTCGCCGGCCATGAGCGAGATGGCGAGGCCCTGGAAGATCGGGTCGAACAGAATCACGCCCGCGCCGACGATCACCGCGGCGGCGGTGAGCATCATGGGGCGGAAGCGCACGGCTCCGGCGTCGATCACGGCCTCTGCCAACGGCCGCCCCTGTGCCAGGCGGAGCTCGATGAAGTCGACGAGGATGATCGAGTTCCGCACCACGATGCCTGCGCCGGCAATGAAGCCGATCATCGACGTCGCCGTGAAGAATGCTCCCATCATTGCGTGCGCCGGGAGGATGCCGACGAGAGAGAACGGGATCGCGGCCATGATGGTCAATGGCGTCCGGAACGACTGGAACCAGCCGACCACGAGGATGTAGATCAACACGAGCACGACGGCGAATGCGAGGCCGAGGTCGCGAAACACTTCATACGTGATGTGCCATTCGCCGTCCCACTTCATCGAGTAGCGGTCGGTGAGGAGCGGCTGGCGAGCCACAAATCGCTCCAGCGCGTAACCCTCCGGCAGCTTCATCTGGTCGAGCGCGCGATTGAGCTTAAGGATCGCGTAGACCGGGCTCTCCTCCGAGCCGGCGACGTCGCCGGTCACGTACACGACGGGCGTGAGGTTCTTGTGGTAGATGCTCTTCTCGGCGATGTCGTGCTCGACGCGCACGAGCGCGGACAGCGGGACGAGCCGCCCGCCTGCGCCCGCGACGCGGATCGCGCCGAGGTCCGCGACGCTCGACCGCAACTCGCGAGGAAGGCGCAGCACGATCGGCACATCCTCGCGCTCCGCGGCGTCGTGCACGAGCCCAGCGCTTGCGCCGGACAGCGCCATCCGCAACGTGGCCTCGATCTGTTCCGCCGAGACGCCAACGGCCGCGGCCTTCTCGCGATCGACGGCGAAACGAACCCGCGGTTGATCGTCCTCGATGTAGGAGTCGACGTCGACCACGCCCGCCGTCTTTTCGAAGATTCCTTCGATCGAGCGGGCGATGGCGATCTGCCGTTGATAGTCGGGACCGTAGACCTCGGCCACGAGCGTCTGCAGCACCGGCGGCCCGGGCGGTACCTCCGCGACTTTCACGCGCGCCGTCCAGCGCGTCGCGATCGGGGCGATGGCGGTGCGGATGCGCTTGGCGATCTCGTGGCTCTGCGCGCTGCGATCGCTTTTCGGCAGGAAGTTGATCTGGATGTCGGCAACGGTCGGGCCGCGCCGGAGAAAGTAATGCCGCACGAGTCCGTTGAAGTTGTACGGCGATGCCGCTCCGGCGTACATCTGATATGTCGTTACCTCGGGCACCTTCGCGATCTCCGCCGCCATCTCGCGGGTCGCCGCGGCGGTTCGCTCCAGCGGCGTTCCCTCGGGCATGTCCACGATGACCTGGAGCTCGCTCTTGTTGTCGAACGGCAGCATCTTCACGCGGACCAGCTTGACTGCGACGAGCGCGCATGACGCGAGCAGCAGGAACGCCACGCCGCCGAGAAACGTCCAGCGCCAACGCGGCTCGCCGATCAGGCGGGCCATCACGCGCCGGTAGAGCCGCGTCGACCATCCTTCAACCGAGTGATCCTTGCCGTGCTCGGCGCGCAACAGCCGTACGCTCGCCCACGGCGTCACGATGAATGCGACGAGAAGCGAGAAGAGCATCGCCGCCGAGGCGCCGACCGGGATCGGCCGCATGTACGGCCCCATCAGCCCGCGCACGAAGCCCATGGGCAGAATCGCGGCGATCACGGCGAAGGTCGCGAGGATCGTCGGGTTGCCGACCTCGGCGACGGCGTCGATGGCCACTTCGCGAAGCGATCGTCCCTGATTCTGCGGCAGGCGATGGTGGCGGACGATGTTCTCGACCACCACGATGGCGTCGTCGACGAGGATGCCGATCGAGAAGATCAGCGCGAACAGGGTGACGCGGTTGAGCGTATAGCCGAACAAGTAGAAAACCGCCAGCGTGAGAGCGAGCGTCACCGGAATGGCGATGGCCACAACGCCAGATTCGCGCCGCCCCAGCGTTGCGGCGATGAGGATGGCCACCGAGATCACCGCCAGCAGCATGTGCCAGAGCAGCTCGTTCGACTTCACCGCCGCCGTCTCGCCGTAGTTGCGGGTGACGGTCACGGCGACGTCGGATGGGATCAGCGTTCGTTTGATCGCATCGAGCTTGCCGAGAACCTCGTGCGCGAGCGTCGTGGCATTCGTCCCTTTGCGCTTCGACAGCGAGATCGTCACCGCCGGGTCGAATGTTCCGCGGTTCTTCGACGCGGCGCCGTTGCCGGAGAAGACATAGCTGGCCGGCTCCTCGGGGCCGTCGACGATCGACGCGACGTCGCGGAGATACACGGGCTTGCCGCTGATGTCCGCGATGACGACGCGGCCGGCATCGCCCGCGTTGGTCAGGAAACTGCCGGTCTCGACGAGCAGCTCGCGATTCGCCGAGGAGAAACTCCCCGCCGCGCCTTGCCGGTTGGCCTCGCCGATGCGCTCGGCGACGGTGACCGGCGCGAGACCGAACGCCGCAAGCCGCGCCGGATCGAGCACAACCCGCATCTGCCGGCGCTCGCCGCCGATGACAGTGACCTCGGAGACGTCAGGGATTCGCTTCAGCTCTTCCTGCAGCTCGCCTGCGAGCCTTCGCAGCGCAAAGGCGTCGTACCGGCTGCTCGACAATGTCAGCGCGAGCACCGGCACGTCGTCGATCTCGCGCGGCTTGACCAACGGCATCGATGCGCCGGGCGGCATGCGATCGATGTGGCCGAGCAGTTTCTGGTTCACGCGGACGATGCTTCTCTCCTCGTCCTCGCCGACGCGAAAGCGCACGATGACCATCGACATGCCGGAGCTCGATGTGGAGTAGACGTACTCGACGCCCGGGATCTCCCACAGCAGTTTCTCCATCGGCCCGGTGATGCGCTGCTCGACCTCCTTTGGCGATGCGCCGGGCATTTGCACGAAGACGTCGATCATCGGGACGACGATCTGCGGTTCTTCTTCGCGCGGCAGAAGGAGCACGGCGCCGATGCCGAGGAGGATCGACGCCGCGATGAACAACGGCGTGAGCTTCGAGTCGATGAAGAACGCGGCAAGCCTGCCGGCAAGGCCTTTGCCCTGAGCGCTCATGCCTGGCACCGCCGTGCCTCGTGAAGCGCGGCCGTCCCGGCTGAACCATGGAGTGCAGCCGTCCCGGCTGCAACTGCGGAGCGTCCTCGCTTCGCAGTGGGGCGGGGGTCGTTACCGGAAGCCAACAGTCTGCTCGGTCGTTCGAAGGGCTTCGGATCACGAGTAACCCGAGCGACCGGGATCAGTTCCGGTCGCGCGCATACCGCGGAGCGAGGACGCTCCGCGGCAGCAGCCGGGACGCCTGCACTCCGTGGCGCCCGGACGGCGGCAACGATGACTCCGTCGCGCACCGCCGGCGTCACGGCCGTGACGAAACGCTCGCCTGGGTCGAGGCCCGCGAGAATCTCAGTGCGGCCACCGAAGGCGCGCCCCAGCGTGACGAGCCGCATGCGGGCGATGCCGTCGGCGGCGACGACGTAGACGTTGCGGAGCTGACCGCGAGCGACGATCGCCGTGTCCGGCACCGTCAGCGCGTTTCGTGTACCGCCAGCGAGGCGAACGCGCGCGAACTGCCCCGGCCGAAGCTGCGATGATTGCGATGGACCGGGCATCAGATCGAGCTTGACGAGCGAGGTCCGCGTCGCGGCATCGAGCGCGGGCACGACCTGCGCCACGCGAGCATGCACGACGCCTGCCGGCGCGACGTCCGCCTCGGCGTCGTCTCCGGCGTGGATGCGGGTGGCCTGGACGTCATCGACGTAGGCATCGATGCGCATGGCCCCGGTTCCTTCGATGGTCATCAACACCATGCCGGGCGCGGCCTGCGAGCCGGCGTCGACGGATTTCGTGGCGACGATGCCGTCGATCGGCGCGCGAAGCGCGGAGTAACCGGCCTGCGCCTCGGCGGCGACGACTCCCGCGTTCACTTCAGCGCGTCTGGAGATGAGCGCGTCCTTCGCCGCCGTCGCGCGATCCAAGTCCGCGGAGGCTGCCTTCGCCTGGGCCTCGATCTGATCGAGCTCGTGAGGGCTCACCGAGCCGCGCTCGCGCAATGCCGCGTAACGTTTGTAGGTCGCCGAGGCGAGCGTCGCTTGCGCCTGCGCGGCGCGCTCCGCTGCGGTGGCACTCGCGATCGCGCCCTCCAGCTCCTCGGCGCCGCCTCGAGCCATCTGCACCTGCGCCTTCGCAGCGCGGCTGTCGATGGCGATCAGGAGTTGCCCCGCGCGAACGCGATCACCCTCGGCCACGAGGACCCGCGTAACGGTGCCGACGACGTTCGCGGCCAACTGGCTCGTCGTCCTCGCGTGCAGCGTGCCCGTGACTTCGAACACGTCCGGGACGCTTGCCGCGCGAGCAACGTCGACGGCCACGCCGCTGATTCGCGCCGGCGGCTCGGTGCGATCGGCCTGCTGGCACGCGGTCGCGAACAGCGCGATCGCTGTTGCGACGCTCAGCGCCGCGAATTCAGACAAACGGTTCGACGTCATGCAGTCCTCCGGAGGCGCGGAGCAGCTCCGCGTACGCGATGTAAGAGTCGTATTGCGAGGCGAGCAGGGCCATGCGCGCGCGGACCAGCGCCGTCGCGGCGCGGAGATCCTCGGTGATCGTCGTCAGCCCCTGTTCGTAGCGGTCGTGAACGATGCGCGCGGTGGTCCCGGCCTGCTCGACCGACGCCCGCCCGACTACGAGCTTCTCCCGCGCGGCGTGGAAGCGGTGATACGCGGAGACGATCTCGAGCGACACTTGATCGGCCGCGCCGCGCTCGGCCGCCGACGCGGACTCGACTCCGGCGCGCGCCGCGGCGACTCTCGCGAGGCGTCCGGGATTGAGCACGTCGAGCGAGATCGTCAGGCCGACGGTGTGATCGGAATTGTGGGCGCTGAACCGCTCGCCGCTCGCGCCCCAATTCGCATAGGCCTCGACGCGCGGAAGGAACGAGCCGTGCGCGGTGCGAAGCCGCAACCGCGCGATCTCCGAGGCCAGCCGGCCGCTCTGGATCTCAGGCCGCGATGTCGAACCGCGGCGAAGCGCCTCGTCGAGATCGATCTCAACGAACGTCTTCTCCTGCAATTCCGTCGCGAGCCCCGGCTGTTCGACAACCGGCCGTCGCAACAGGGTATCGAGGACAGCCGCACTCACGGCGGCCTCGCCCTCGGCTTCGATCTGTTGCTGGCGAAACTCGGCGAGTTGCACCTCGGCGGCGAGCAATTCCGACTCCACGACCAGGCCGGACGCGAACCGGTCGCGGATCGATCGCGTCGCGGCGTCGGCGCTGCGAACCGCCTCGGCGGCCACGCCCGCGCGCGACCTCGCGAGCTGCAATCCGAAATACGCGCGCAGGACCTCCAGCCTCAGTTGCTGGCTCGCCGCGTCCGAGGCGAGCACAGCCTCGCTCCTGGCGGCTCTCGATTCCTGCATCGCGGTCACCCGCCGGAACTGGTCGAACAGGGGATAGCGGATCGAGAGCGACCGCCGCCAATTCGTCAACGAAGGCGGTGCATTTAGAAACGCGGGATCGAAATTCGCGGCACCGAAACGACCCTGCTCGAGAAGCGAGCCGAACACGAAGACGGGGTTGTTGCCGCGAGCGTAGCCCTCGCTGACTTGAATCTGCGGGAGCCACGCCGCCCGAGCCTCCGAGGCGCGCGCCGACGCTATGGCCTCACCGGAGCGCGCGGCCGCGACGTGCGGGCTCTTGCCGAGCGCGATCGAAGCCGCCTCGCGAAGCGTCAGCGCCTCGGGCTCCGCGGCGGGCAACGTGCGAGCCACGCTGCCCAACGCGATTCCAGCGATGGCCGCGACCCGCGCGACTACTCGCAACTTGCTCACGCGGCCCTCGGTGCGGAGGGCGTCGCGGCGGCGGAGCCTTCCTTCACTCCGAACTTGCGGAGGAAGGTCATCATCGGGCACCAGTTTGTGAACGCGGACTGGAACAGGTTGACGCCGACGAAGGCGGTGAACAGGAAGAACCAGGGGCTCAGGAAGTAGCCGAGGGCCACCGAGAGCAGGACGAAGAAACCGGCGATCAGGCGAAGCAAGCGTTCGATGTTCATGGTCAGCCTCCGCGTATCAACATATAACGATATGGCTATATAGTCAAGTACGTGTTATGATCTCTCCGCATCGAGCGCAGGAGGCACCATGAATCGAAAAGCACGATCGGGAAACGGGAAGGTCGAGACCCTACAGCCGGAGGCCCTCGAGCTCGTGGCGGCGCGCTTCCGAATCCTCGCCGAGCCGTTGCGGCTCCGAATCCTTCAGCAGTTGCACGAGGGCGAGAAGAACGTCTCCGAGCTGACCGCAATCCTCCAGACCACGCAGCCCAACGTCAGCAAGCACCTGCGCCTCCTCCAGGACGCCGGCTTCGTCGGCCGCCGCCAGACCGGCAACACGGTCTACTGTTTCATCGCCGATTCCTCGGTCTTCGACCTCTGCAACCTCGTCTGCACGGGCCTCGAAGCGCGCCTGGCCAGCCACGCCGAGTTGCTGCGATCGCCGGGCCGCCGCGGACGGTAGCCGACCGCAACGGCAGCCGCCGGTACCGGCTCAGGAGGTTTGGACATTTTCGGGAAGTAATAAATCCCAGCCGCCTGAGGCGGCGAAAGAATGTAGCCCCCGGCTTCAGCCGGGGGGTTGCGGTGGCGCGACAAAACTGTATGGAGCTCGCGAAGCGGGCGACAGGTTTTCAGTGGCACGGTCGACGCGAGATCGTCATCGCTTTGATTTCGCGCTTCGCGCGGGGTCCCCTCACCCGCGCTTCGCGCCGCCCTCTCCCGGCGGGAGAGGGCTTTTCCTTGGCTCGATCATACCGATGATCGGAAAGTCCAAACTCCAGCCGCCGATACCGGCTCAGACGCAGCAGTTACAGGCGTGCCACGAAAGAGCCGCGCCGCGAGGACCGCCATCCCCCTCCGTGTACAATTCCCCCGCCGCGCTGGCCGCGGCGAAAGGAGTGCACATGCCAGTCACCATCGACAAGTCCTCCCTTCTCGCATTCGCGAATCGCGAGCGCGAGGGGTTCGAGGCGCTTCTCAAGACATTCGTGGAGGTTCCCACCGTCTCGTCCGATCCGGCGAGGAAGAGCGACATGCACCGCTGCGCCGAGCTCGCCGCGAATACGATCCGCGGGCTCGGAGGCACGGCTTCGATCCTCGAGAGCGGAGGCAATCCCATCATTCACGGCCGCTTCGATTGCGACGCGGGCGCGCCCACGGTCACGGTCTACAACCACCTCGACGTCCAGCCTGCTTCTCGCGCCACGGAGCCATGGAACACGGAGCCTTTCTTGTTCACGCGAGAAGGCGATCGCTATTTCGGCCGCGGGACGACCGACGACAAAGGGCCGGCCCTCACCGCGCTGTGGGGCATCAAGGCGGCGCGCGAGGCCGGCGTCCGCGCGAACATGCACCTGCTTTGGGAAATGGAAGAAGAGGTCGGTTCGGAGCATTTCGAGCCGACGATCCGCAAGCATGCCGCCGATCTGGCCACGGACTCGGTCATTGTCTCCGACACGATCTGGGTCTCGCGGCAACGCCCAGCCTGCCCGGCCGGCCTTCGCGGGCTTCAGGGCTTCGAGCTGTCGCTCGAGACCGGCACCACCGACCAGCACTCAGGCCTCGCGGGCGGCGCGGCGCGCAACCCCATCGGCGAGCTCATGAAGCTCGTCTCGGAGATGTACGACGCCACGACCGGGCGGGTGAAGATCAAGGGTTTCTACGACGACGTGGTGCTGCCGACGAAGCAGGAGCTCGCGGAGTTCAAGGCCTCGGGTTTCACGGTCAAGCAGTTCAAGAAGGACCATCTGTTCAAGTCGATCCGCACCGAGGATCCGGTCGAGGTCATGAAGCGGATCTGGGCGATGCCGACGCTCGAGGTCCACGGCCTCGTCGGCGGATTCACCGGACCGGGCATCAAGACCATCATCCCGCCGCGCGCGGAGGTCAAGATCTCCTGCCGCCTGGTCCCGAACCAGAGCCCGAAGAAGATCGCGAAGCTGGTGAAGGATTTCGTGAAGCAGCGCAACCCGGACGTCAAGGTCCACACCGAGGCGCCGCTGGCGCCGTACAAAGCGCCGACGACCGGGCCGCTCGCCGATGCCGTGCGCAGCGCCATGAAATTCGCGTTCGGCCGCGAGCCGGTGTTCGTGCGCGAGGGCGGCTCCATCGGCGCCGTGATCTCGATGGAGCAGGTGTTCAAATGCCCGATCGTCTTCCTCGGCCTTTCGCTCCCGGAGCACGGCTACCACGCTCCGAACGAGAACTACGACTGGCCGCAGGCCCGCGGCGGCATGGTGGCATTCGCGAAGTACTTCGACGAAGTGGCGAGATTGTGAGGGTGGGGATGTAGGGCCGGGGCCGCAAAAACCCTTCTCCCGGCGGGAGTCCCGGCGGGTGTCCCGGCGGGAGAGGGTCGCCGCGCAGCGGCGGGGTGAGGGGACTCTCTCGTGCCACTCGCTGAAACACCCGAGATCGTCATCATCTTGATTACGCGCTCCGCACCGCGGGAGAGGGCTTTTTCGTGGGCGCGGTTCCCGTGAAGACGGGCGATGCTCAACTCTCATTTCGGGTGCGGCATGGGAATGCA
>DASQGS010000473.1:0-6286 GCA_035632455.1 Thermoanaerobaculia bacterium
TGCACCCGGCGAGAAGGAGTGCGAGAGACGAGGCCGCAACGATGGCCGCGAATCGGCGTCGCATCGAAAGCGTGGAGTGCAGGATGTGGGCCGCGCCGCTCATCAATTGGTTGGTGGTCTCCGGGGGCGGGGCTCGGGTGCTTTTCCGGAACCGCGAAGGTGATCGATGGCCGTCTCGCCGCCGTACTGTCCGACGAGCTTCTCGTCGTACTCGTCCGAGATCGTGGCCACGCTGTTGAGCGAAGCGATGAATTGTTCGGGATGAACGTGGCGGCCGAGGAACGAGTGGGAGTAGAAAATGTCGTTGCCGACCATGCTGAATCCGCCGAGCGGGATCTCGGAGTTGAGCCGCAGCAGCTCGCGCATCATCTCGAACGTCGGCTCGACTCCTCGGACGCAGAACGCCAGCACTTCGATGACGGCGTCGTCATCCTCATAAGGCTCGATCGAGATCTCGAGGACAGTCGATCCATATTTCAGATAGAAGTCGCAGTGTGAGGCGTCGTCGAAGTGCTCGTCGACGAGCTCGTCGAGATACGACTTGACCTGGCGGTAGACCTCTTCCTGGCAAGCGGTGTGAAATTGTTTTTCCTTCGAGCGGGGCATCGTGCCGCCATTGTAGGAAAGCGCGAGAGGAATGGCAAAGTGTGGAAGCGCGGTGATCAGACGGATCGGTCTGATCTGCGCTGCGATACGATGCGCCCGCGATGGAAGAAGCGACGCAAGCCCTCTTCGCTCCTGAAGCGCGGCGGCGGCTCGTGCTGAAGCCGGGCAAGGAGCGCGTCGTTGCGAATCGGCATCCGTGGATCTTCGCCGGAGCGATCGCGCGCGAGAGCGGGCCGGACGATGCCGCGATCGCCGATCTCGTCGACGGGCGCGGCGTGCGAATGGCCTCCGGGCTCTACTCCCGGCATTCGCAAATTCGCCTTCGAGCGCTCACGTTCGACGACGCCGACGTGACGACCGGCATGATCCGCGATCGCATCGCCGCGGCCGCGGCCCGCCGGCGGACGATCCTCGACGAGAGCACGAACGCCGCGCGGATCGTGCACGCCGAGGGCGACGACGTGTCGGGCCTGGTCATCGACCGCTATGACGACCTCGTCGTGGTGGAGATTGCGAACAACGGGCTCGAGCGCATCCGGCCGCTGATCATCGACGCGGTCCGCGCCGAGCTCGGGCCTCGGATGATCCATTTCAAGAACGATCTTTCGGCGCGCAAGTTGGAGCGGTTGCCGGCGGCGCCGGAGTCGATCGGCCGCGGCGAGCCGGTGGCGGAGATTCGCGAGTCAGGACTGCGCTTTCACGTCGATCCGACGGAAGGGCAGAAGACAGGCTTCTTCCTCGACCAGCGCGAGAACCGCCGGCTGGCTCGCGATCTGGCCTCGGAGCGCCGCGTGCTGAATCTCTTCTCGTACAGCGGCGCGTTCGGTGTCTACGCGGCGGCGGGCGGAGCGAGCCACGTCGAGAACGTCGACGTCTCTGCGAAGGCCGTCGAGCTCGCGAAGGTCAACCACGACCTCAACGGCGTCGCCGGCCGCGCCAGCTTCCTGGTCGCCGATGCCTTCGGCCACGTCCGCGAGCGCGCCGCCCACGGCGCGCAATTCGATCTCATCGTTTGCGATCCGCCGGCTTTCGCGAAATCGCGCGCCGACGTCGAGCGCGCGGCGCGTGGCTACAAAGACATCAACCTCTACGCCCTCCGCCTCCTCGCGCCGGGCGGGATGCTCATGACCTTCTCCTGCTCCGGCCACATGCCGCTCGATCTCTTTCAGAAAATCGTGTTCGCCGCCGCCCTCGACGCCGGCCGCCGCGTCTCCTTCATCCGCCGGCTGACAGCGGGACCGGATCATCCGATCTCGCTGTATTGCCCGGAAGGGGAGTACTTGAAGGGGTTTCTGTTGGCAGCGTTGTAAGGGTGCCGAGGGACGAGGGGCGAGGGAATGGGACCGATGCGACGAATGTGACCGATGGGACCTATGGAGTCGCGCCGACTTCTCCGCAGTCCCATCAGTCCCATTCGTCCCATTCGTCTCAATCGGTCTCATGTCCCTCGCCCCCTCGTCCTCGTCCCTCGTCCCATTCCCTTGTACAATTCCGCCCGCATGACCGTTACTCCTGTCCGCACTCATCGCAAGGCCCGCGAGATCTCGGTCTCCTACCTCGGCGGCCTTCTTTTTGGCGCCGGTTTCATCGACGACCGCCAGCGTGCCGAGGTCGAGAACGTTGACCGGCAGCACCGGCTGCTGGTGCGATCGAAGAGCCGAGGGGAGGAAGAGGCCAGTCCCTTCAAGGCCCTCGCGGCGATGAACCTGATCGATGCCAGCGGTAGCGGGACGCGGATCGACGATTTCCTCCTGGCGCGTCTCATCGCGGAGGAAGCGGGGCTGCCGTTCTTCAAGATCGACGCCCTCAGGCTCGACGTCGAGATGATCGAGGCCAAGATCTCGCGACCGTTTGCGCGAAAGAACCGCATGGTTCCCGTCGCCGTGCGCGACGGCAAGCTCATCGTGGCGATGGTCAATCCCTTCGACAACCTGGCCGTCGACTCCTACGTCCCGATGGCCAAGCAGGAGGTCGAGATCGTCGTCTCCGCCGAGAGCGACGTGATGAGTGTGATCAACGAGCAGTACGGTTTCCGTGCCTCGGTGACGAAGGCCGAGCGCGATCTCAAAGGCGGCTTCGATCTCGGAAACCTCGAGCAATACGTCAAGCTCAAGTCGGGCGCGGAGATCGAGACCAGCGATCAGCACATCGTCAACGCCGTCGACTATCTGCTCCATCACGCCTACGACTCCCGCGCCTCCGACATCCACATCGAGCCGAAGCGTGAATCGGCGTTGATCCGTTTCCGCATCGACGGCGTGCTGCACGAGATCCAGCGCGTGCCGAAGCTGGTCAACCTCGCGATCACCTCGCGCCTCAAGACGATGTGTCGCATGGACATTGCCGAAAAGCGCCGCCCCCAGGACGGCCGTATCAAGACTGATCAGGATGGCAAGGAGATCGAGCTCCGTGTTTCCACTCTTCCCACCGCATTCGGCGAGAAAGTGGTCATGCGCATCTTCGATCCCGACGTGCTGATCCGCGAGCTGGGCGGTCTCGGTTTCTACGAGGACGAGCTCCATACCTTTGCCGACTGGATCAAGCGACCGCATGGCATCATCCTGGTCACGGGGCCGACGGGATCGGGCAAGACCGTGACGCTCTACTCCGCGCTCAAGAGCTTGGCCTCGCCGGAGATCAACATCACCACGATCGAGGATCCGATCGAGATGGTGCACGAGGAGTTCAATCAGACCTCGGTGCAGAACAAGATCGGGATCACGTTCGCCTCCGCGCTCCGAACGATCCTCCGGCAGGATCCCGACATCATCATGGTCGGCGAGATCCGCGATCAGGAGACCGCGCAGAATGCAGTGCAGGCCGCGTTGACGGGACACTTGGTGTTCTCGACGCTTCACACGAACGACGCCTCGACCTCGGTCACGCGGCTCATCGACCTCGGCATTCAGCCGTTCCTGATCTCCTCGACTCTCATCGGCGCTATGGCCCAGCGCCTCGTCCGCAAGATTTGCGAGGACTGCAAGCAGAACCGCCCGCTCACGGTCGAGGAAGCGGGGATGCTCAACCTGCAGGCGCCGGTCGGGAAGCGGATCATCGTCAAAGAGGGCGCGGGCTGCATGCGCTGCCGGAACACTGGCTACTTCGGCCGCACCGGCATCTTCGAGATCCTCCCGGTCGACAACGCACTGCGCGACCTGATCGATCGCAGCGAGGACTTCATGAAGATCAAGGAGACGGCCATCAAGCGCGGCATGCGCACGCTCCGCCAGAGCGCGCTCCGCAAACTCGCCGAGGGGATCACCAGTTTCGAAGAAGTCGTGAGGGTGACGGGGATCTAAGGGAGAGACATATGACGGTTCAAGCCGCACCGGGCTCGCTCGAACGCGAGCTCGATTACCGCAGGCGCCTCACGCAGATCGCGAATCAGATCAACTCGGCCGATTCCATCCCGCACATCCTGATGACGCTCAAGGACAGGATCGTGGAGTTGCTCGAGGCCGAGCGGCTCACGATCTACGCCGTCGACACCAAGAACCAGGAGCTCTACTCGCTCCAGAAAGTCGGTGACGCTCCGAAGGAGATCCGCGTTCCGAAATCGTTCTCCTCGATCGCCGGATTTACGGCCCTGGCCCGCAAGACCATCAACATCCGCGATGCCTACGACGCCAACGAGCTGGCGAAGTACCACGCCAACCTTCGATTCGATCAGCGCTGGGACAAGCAGACCGGCTTCCGCACGAGATCGGTGCTGGCCGTTCCCGTCCTCTTCGAAAAGTATCTCCTCGGTGTGATCCAGCTCATCAACAAGCGGCACGGCGTCGCGTTCACGCACCAGGACGAGGAGGGCAGCGAAGAGATCGCCCGGATCCTCGGCATTGCGTTCTACAACCAGCATCGCGCCGCGAGGCAGACCAAGCCGTCGAAATTCGGCGCGCTCGTCGATAAAGGCGTCCTTTCGGAGAAGGACATCGAGCAGGCCGTCAGCAGCGCCCGCGTCAACAACACGCCGGTGGAGAAGGTGCTGATCGAGGACTTCAACGTCCCGAAGGAAGAACTCGGGAAATCCGTGGCCGCGTTCTACGGCGCTCAGTTCTTCAACTACGACGGGCAGCAGACCATCCCCGCGGATTTGCAGGAGCGGGTGCCTGCCGACATGTGGAAAAAGTACGTCTGCGCACCGGTCGAGCGGAAGCCCGGGCTGCTCGTGATCGCCGTCGACGATCCCCAGGACCTCACCCGCCTCGACGGCATTCGGGCCATGAACCTTGCGCCGCGCTACGACTTCCAGGTCGGGCTCAAGCACGACATCCTGGCCTACATCTCCGCGTCGTACGGCGAGGCGGTGCAGAGTGCGACGAGCGACGCCGCCGATCTGGCGAAGATCATCGACTCGCTCGGCGAAGGGGAGCGCGTCGAGCTCGAGGACGATAAGCCGACCGACGGACCGGAGATCGACGAGACCGACTCCGGGATCGTGCGCCTCGTCAATCAGCTCATCATCGAGGCCTACAGCCGCGGGGCGTCCGACATCCACGTCGAGCCGGACGGTCCGAAGAATCCCTGCGGCATCCGCCTGCGCATCGACGGCGATTGCCAGAAGTTCATGGAAGTCCCCGGCGCGCATCGCAACGCCGTGGTGCAGCGGCTCAAGATCATGTCGAAGCTCGACATCTCTGAAAAGCGCAAGCCGCAGGACGGCAAGATCCGCTTCAAATACTCGAAGGGAACGATCGAGCTCCGCGTGGCGACGATTCCGACGGCGAACGGGAACGAGGACGTGGTCATGCGCATCCTCGCGGCCTCGAAGCCGCTGCCGATCGAGAAGATGGGCTTCAGCGAGCACAATCTCTCGCGGTTCAAGGAGATCCTCCAGAAACCGTACGGGATCTGCCTCGTGGTCGGCCCGACTGGCTCGGGTAAGACGACGACGTTGCACTCCGCACTCGGTTTCATCAACACCGAGGACATGAAGATCTGGACGGCAGAGGATCCGGTCGAGATCACGCAGAAGGGCTTGAGGCAGGTGCAGGTGCAGCCGAAGATCGACTTCACCTTCGCGGCGGCCATGCGCTCGTTCCTACGCGCCGATCCGGACGTGATCATGGTCGGCGAGATGCGCGATCACGAGACGGCGGCCATCGGTATCGAGGCATCGCTTACGGGCCACCTGGTGTTCTCGACGCTGCACACGAACTCGGCGCCGGAGACGATCACGCGACTCCTGGACATGGACATCGATCCGTTCAACTTTGCGGACGCGCTTCTGGGGATCATGGCCCAGCGCCTCATCCGGACGCTTTGCCCGAAGTGCAAGGAGCCATATAACCCGAGTCCCGAGGAGTTCGCGGAGATCGTGGAGGTCTACGGCCGCGAGTATTTCCCGCGCACCGGCATGACGTACTCGCCGGAGCTGACGCTGTACAAGCCGAAGGGCTGTCCGAATTGCTCGAACAGCGGGTTCAAAGGCCGCATGGGCGTTCACGAGCTGCTCGTCGGAAGCGATGAGATCAAGCGCGCAGTGCAGCGCCGCGCGCCGATCGACGAGCTCCGCAGGCTCGCGCTCGACCAGGGCATGCGCACTCTGCTGCAGGACGCACTGGAGAAGATGTTCAAAGGCGTCTGCGACTACAAACAGGCGAGAGCGATCGCGGTGAAGTAAGGGAGACTCCGTCATCCTGAGCCGGCGGTACCCCGGAGGGGTAGAGCGCGGCGAAGGATC
>DASQGS010000474.1:0-8447 GCA_035632455.1 Thermoanaerobaculia bacterium
CGTTCGCCGAGATCGCACTCGACGAGCAGACCATGAAGTCGCTGACCGAGTACGAGGAGCACCGCCTTCGCGAGAACGTGCGCGCTGGCAAGTATGTCTTCTCGATCGAGGTCACGTTCGATTTCAGCGATTTCGATGAAAAGCTGCGCGCGCTCTCGTCGGCGCTCAGCGAGGCGGGCGAGGTGATCTCGACTCTGCCGGCCATCGATGCGACGGGCGGCAGCGGGATCTCCTTCAGGCTTCTGTACGGATCGAGTCGAGATCAGGCGGCCGTGGCTCTGCTCGCTCCGGGATCGAAGATCGCATCGCTGAGGAGAGGCGGGGCAGAGCCGGAGTTTCGCGCGCCCGAGGCCGCCGCGCCCGTGGTTGCGGCGCCGATCGCGGCGCAAGGTGACGATGAGATGTCGTTGCGGTCGCACTCGCAGACGGTGCGCGTCGACATCAGCAGGCTCGATCACGTGATGAACATCGTCGGCGAGCTGATTCTCGAGAAGACGCAGCTCGAGGCGCTGACGCGGTCGATGGAAGGCCAGCAAGTCCGCCACACCTCGCACGAGCTGGTCAAGATCTCGCGCAACCTCGACCGCAAGCTCGCCGAGCTGCAGAAGTCGGTGATCGAGATCCGGATGGTGCCGGTCGGTCAGATTTACACGAAGCTCTCGCGAACCGTGCGGAAGGTGGCCCGCGAGCTGAAGAAGGAGATCGACCTGGTCCTCCGAGGGGAAGACACGGAGCTCGACAAGATGATGGTGGAGGAGCTCACCGATCCTCTCATGCACCTGATCCGGAACGCGCTCGATCACGGCATCGAGCCGGCCTCGGAGCGGATTGCCGCGGGGAAGCCGGCCCTCGGCCGAGTCACGCTCAGCGCCTATCAACAGGGAAGCTCGGTCGTCCTGGACGTTGCCGACGATGGGCGCGGCCTCGACTTGCAGAGGATCCGCGACGTCGCCGTCAGCCGCGGCCTTCTCGGCGAGAAGGACTCGATGGACGAAGCGCGAGCCCAGGAGTTCCTATTCACGCCCGGGTTCTCCACCGCCGTGGCGGTCAGCGAGATCTCCGGCCGTGGCGTCGGCCTCGACGTGGTCAAGAAGAACATTCAAGAGCTGAAGGGAAGCATCGAGCTCATCACCGAGGCAGGAAAAGGGACGACCTTCCGGATCATGCTCCCGATCACGTTGGCCATCATCCAAGCCCTGGTCGTTCGCGCGGGCGACGAACTGTTCGCGATCCCGCTGACGTCGGTCGAGGAGTCGCTGCGCATCTACAGCCGCGACATCCGGACGGTCGAACGAAAGGAAGTTTTTACGCTGCGCGACTTCACGCTCCCGCTGCTGCGCCTCGCGGATACGTTCAGTCTTTCCGGCGCGCGTGAGGAACAGGAAGATACGAAATGGTTCGTAGTAGTGACCCGCGCGGGCGAGAAGAAGGTTGGCATTCTCGTCGATGCCCTGGTCAGGCAGCAGGAGGTCGTGATCAAGTCGATCGGCGAGCGCCTCAAGAGCATCCCGGGGATCGCGGGAGCGACCGAGATCGGCGAGGGAGAGATCGTCCTGGTGCTCGACACCGGCTCGCTGATCGATCATTACGGCGGCCGCGCCCGGAGCCAGCGGAGGGAGCAGGCGCTGGCGCGGTGACTGCGCTGACGGATCGGACGGATCGGCCCGATCCCACAAGGCCGCCGGTCCCCCTCAGTTACAATGCTCCTGCCCATTCGCCATGTTCGAGTCCTTCTTCGGGCTGAGGCAACGACCGTTCGGGAAGACCCCCGATCCGGCCTATCTCTATGAATCGGCGCAGCACCGCGAGGCACTGGCGCGGCTGGAGTATGCGGTGGAGGAGAAGGATCTTGCGCTGCTGGTGGGCTCGATCGGATCGGGAAAGACGACGCTGTCGCGGGCGCTGATCGATCGCATCGGCGAGTCGCGGCCGGTCGTGCTCCTGATCAACCCGAGGCTCACGCCGACGCAACTGCTCCACGCCGTGGCGTCGGGCCTCGGACTCACGCCGATGCGCACGAGGAACGGCGTTCTCGATCAGATTCACACCAGTCTCTACGAACTGTACGAGCAGCGCCGCGAGCCGGTGCTGATGATCGACGAGGCCCAGCTCATCCCGCGCAAAGCGACGTTCGACGAGATCCGCCTGCTGACGAACTTCCAGCTCGACGACGAGAACCTGCTGACGGTGATCCTGATCGGGCAGCCGGAGCTCGAGGCGCGCCTCGATCGGGAGATCTATACGGCTCTGCGCCAGCGAATCGGGATACGGTATTCTCTCGGTCCCTTGAGCCTCGACGACACGATTCAGTACATCGAGCACCGCCTGAAGATCGCCGGAGCGGCGCGCAATCCGTTCACCGCCGAGGCCATGGCTGAGATCCACGCCCGAAGCGGCGGCATCCCGCGTGTGATCAACACCTTGGCGACGACCGCGCTGCTCGATGCCTTCGGCGACGACGCCAGGCGCGTCGATCCGGCTCGCGTCGTCGCGGCCGCGCGAGAGCATCGGATGGTATCGGCGGCGGAGGCAGCTCATGGTTGATCTGGTGAAAATCAGAAAGAAAGCGAAGAGAGAATCGAGCGCGGTGGCGGATTCCATTCCGCCGCCCGCGCCTGCTCCAGTCGCCGAGCCGGAGAATGTGGGCGCGCCGGAACGGGCAGCCCAGCCGAGAGCGAAGAAGGCAACTCGGGTGCCGGAAGCTGCAACGGCAGAGCCGTCAGCGGCGGCTCACGAGGGTTTCGCGGATTCGCCCGCACTCGTGCACGACGAGCCGGCACTCGCGACCGGCAGTCCGCCCGTCGAGCCGGCGACGCTCGAGAGGAGGGTCGCGGCGGGCCACGCCAAGCTGGATCGCTTCAAGCAGGAGGCTGGGAAGAAGCGTCGGGTCTTCGCCGTTGAGGCGCGATCGGTCACCACGGAGCTACTCGAGTTGCTGACCTTGTCGATTGCCGGCGAACAATATGCGGTTCCCATCGACGAGATCGTCGAGATCGTGACCCCGCGGCCGATCACGAGGGTTCCGAATGCGGACGCCGCGATCGTAGGCATCGTTTCGCTGCGCGGCACGATCGTGACGATGCTGGACCTCCGCGCGCGGCTCCGGCATCCGCAGACTCCTCGCACCGCGGACACACGGGTTATCGTGATCGATCATCATGGCGAGGCGCTCGGCTTCGAGGTGGATCGGGTGTCGCGCGTGATCAAGGTCGACGCTTCGACGATCGAGCCGGCGCCGGTCGCTCATGCCAGCGAGCTCACGGATGCGATCCGCGGCGTCTTCCGTCAGGCCAATGCATTGTTGATCTTTCTCGATTTGGAAAAGCTGCTGGGCGGCGGCACCTACGCCGGCACGCGCGGAGCGGCGGCCGCAATGGCAGCCGGCTCTCACGCCTGACCTGAGCCGGCGACTCCGCCTCCCGGACCTGAAGCATGGAAATCACTTGCAAGCATTGCACATCGAAGTTTCGCGCGGCGGTCCAGCTCCCGCTGACGAAGGCTGTGCGAGTGGCCTGCCCGTTGTGCAACACGCAGGTCGTGCTCAAACCTGCGACCGGCGACGCGCCGTTCCATGGCCCGACCCCCACGGTCCCGTCGACGCCGGCGCCGGTCCCGCGGCCGGTGGCGCTGGCGGGCCACAGCCTTCTGCGTCCGGCCCGGCATCCCGGCAGGCGCGTCGCGGGGATCGCCGATGAGCCCAGGCCGTTTCGCGCGTTCCTCGGGGATCAGCTCAGGAAGATCGGATTCGAGGTCGCGTTCTTCGAGACCGGCGAGCCGCTGCTCGAGTTTGTCCACCGCACTCGCGCGCAGCTCGTCATCGTCAACGTCTACCTCAAAGGAAAGTTGGGTGTTGACGTGACGGATGCCATCCGGGCCGATCCAACGCTCCATCAGACCCGGGTCATCCTCATCGGCGCGCTCTTCCGTGCCAATCGTTTCCGGGCCAATCCCACGAATCTCTATGGTGCCGACGAGTACATCGAGGAACAGATTCCGGAGAGGGAATTCCGCCAGATCGTTCGTAGGCTTTTCCCTGAAGTAGGGGACGCCGCCGAGACGGCACTGGAGCCGCGAGAGTACGATGCAGCCAGGCGGCTGGCGCGTCTGATCCTCTCCGACATCATCATCTATCACACGGAGATCGTCGAGCGCGGCATACGCGAGGACAACTTCTTCGATCTCCTCAAGACCGAGATCGAGGACGGACGTGCCTATTTCGAGTCGCGGGTGCCGTCCCACGTCCGCCATGGCACGAGTATCTATCAGGATACGCTCCAGCAGTTCGTGCAGATGAAACGAGAAGAGTTGGATCGTCTCAGGACCGGAACCGAACCTTCATGACAGCCGACCCGCAACTCCTCGAGCAGGCCCGATCCGCCGATCCCGACGCCCGGCAGAAGGCTGCCTATCTGGTCTCCCAATCGAACGACGATCGCGACCTGCCGCTGATGTTCGAGCTTCTGGGAGACAAGGACTGGCGCGTCCGCAAGACCATCGTGGACGGCTTCGTCCGCGATGCCCGCACCAGCGTCATTTACGGCTTGATCGATTCGCTGGCCGACTCCGAGAACGCCGGCAAGCGCAACTCCTCCACCGAGGCGCTGATGCGAATCGGCGATGCGGCCAACCCATCGATCATCTCCCGGCTCCGCAGTGAAAAGGACGTGGACGTCCGGCTCTCGCTGGTCAACCTCCTCGGCGACCTTCGCAGCAAGGACGGGTTCGCGATCCTGCTGGAGATCCTTGCCGTCGAGACCGACATCAATGTCGCCTCGTCTGTGGTCTCGTCCGTCGGCAAGTATCGCGACGCCGCGGCGCTGCAGCCGCTCTTCCGCACGCTGCGGCAGCGGGAGGACCTCTGGCTCAAGTTTCATGTCATCGAGGCCCTTGGCGAGATCGGCGACCGCGCCGCGCTCCCCGCTGTGCTGCCGCTCTACGCCGAAAAATCGCTGCGCAAGCCGGTCCTGGAAGCGATCGGCAAGATCGCCGACGTTGGCACGGTAAGCTTTCTCCTGCGAGTGATCGCCGATGAGGAGAAGCTCAATCTCACGGCCCTGCGCGCCCTGGTTCGCATCGCAGAGACCAGCAAGCCCCGCGTGGTGGAGCAGGCGGAACGGCACCTCATCCAGCGCATGTTCCGGCAGTCGTTCCCCAGCTCGAAGATCGCGCCGCTGATCGATCATCTGCTGACGACGCCGAAGCGCGAGGTGAAGAGTTTCATCCTGAAGTTCCTGGGCTGGTCGAACGATGACCGCGCGCTGCCGTTGCTGCTGGCGCACATCGATCAGCCGGAGACCGCCGAGGTCGCGGCTCAGGCGCTCATCGACTTCGGCCCGCCCGCTGTGCCCGCCATTCTCGAAGCGCTGCGCGTCTCGGAGGAGGACGAAGTCATCGCCCTCCTGCTGCGCATCGTCAACATGATCGGCGGACAGGAGTCGATCCCGACGATCATCTATTTCCTCGATCACGAGAACCCGATGGTCCGCCGCCTGGCCATCGAGACGCTCGGTCAGATTCCGGACCCGGGATCGATCGACTACCTGTTCGCCAAGCTCGATGACGCTGACGTCGCTTCGCAGCAGGCCGCCGTCAATTCCATCTCGGCGCTCGTGGCCGCTTTCCCGGAGCGGAAGGCCGGTGTTCTCGCGCGCATCCGGCGCCTCCTGCAGTCGCCGTCGATTCCGATCAAGCTCAACTCGCTGTCGATCTACGTGAACATTCAAGGCGAGGGCTATCACGACGAGCTGCTGCTGGCATCGAAGGACAGCGATCCCGTGATCCGGCAGAAGGCGGTCTCGCTGATGGGAAAGTTCGGCGAGGAGCGCTTCGCCAATCAGCTCGTGCTCCTGCTGGCCGACGAGTCGACGGCCGTGCGCCTGGCCGCAATCAACGCCATCGTTCGTCTGCGCCCGGAGACGGGCATCGATCCGCTGATCAGCTCGCTCGAGGACGAGGACATCTGGATTCGCACGGCGGCGGCCCAGGCCCTCGGCGAGTACCGGCATGGCGAGGCCATCGTGCCTCTGATGCGGCACCTGGAGCAGGATCTGCCTCCGGTGCGCATCGCCGTGATCGAAGCGCTCGGGAAATCGGAGAGCGAGGACGTCAAGAGCATTCTCTTCCGCTGCCTCGACGAACCGGATCACGAGATTCAGCGGGCTGTGATTCTCGCGCTGGCGCGAATTCCTGGCGCGGATGTCAGCGATGGCCTTCTCACCGCGCTCCAGAATCAGGACTGGCGCCTCCGGGCCGCGGCGGTGGCCGCGCTCGGAAATCGCGGCGATCGATCGGCACTGCCTGCGCTGCACCGCGCGCTGGATGATCCCGACACGTACGTACAGCAATCGGCGGTGATGGCGCTCGACAAAGTCGCCGATCGCTCGTCATTTCCGCATCTTTTCAGGGCTTTGGAGAGCTCGGCCATTCTCGACGACGTCTCCGAGGTCTTCGTCCGGCACAAGCGCCTCTTCCGCGATCTGCTGGAAGAGGCATGGCGCACCGCTGACAGCCGGCGTGAAGTGGTCATCGCCGCGATCCTGCAATCGATGAAGGGGAGCGCGAGCGGTGAGGGTCCCATCGCAACGTAGACCGAGAGCATGAGCTCGTTCAACCTGTCGCTGAACCATCATCTCGATCTGCCGGACGACGTGTTCCGGCTGCTTCGGGAGCAGATCTACAAGCGCACAGGCATGTGGTTCGCGGACTCCTCGAAGTACCTGCTGCAGAAGCGCCTCTCGCCGCGAGCCCGCGAGCTGAACTTCGATTCCTTTCAGAAGTACTTCTACTTTCTGCAGTACGACCCCCGTGCCGAGGCCGAGTTCGACCAGATCTGGGACCTCGTGACCACAAACGAGACCTATTTCTACCGCGAGCCGCCGCAGCTCGCGGCGTTCGTCGAGGAGATCATCCCTGAGATCCTGGATCGCAAGACGGTCAAGAAGGTGCGCATCTGGTCCGCCGGCTGTTCTTCGGGCGAGGAGGCATACTCGATCGCCATGCTGCTGCAGGACGCCGGGTTCTACGAGAAAGCCTCGTTCGAGATCTTCGCCAGCGACATCAATCAGCAGGTTCTGGCGCGCGCCCGCCGCGGGCTCTACCGCGACAGCTCATTCCGGGCCACGCTTCCGCAGCTCCGCGACAAGCATTTCGAGCGCGAGCCCGACGGCTCGTGGCGCATCCACGACGAGATCCGCAACCGCGTCTCGTTCGGCCGCCTCAATCTTTACGAGGAGGCGCGCGTCTCGCTCCTCGGACAGTTGGACATCATCTTCTGCCGCAACGTGATCATCTACTTCGACGATGCCTCCAAGCGCCATGTCATCAACAACTTCTTCAAGCGCCTGAACGACGGCGGCTATCTCCTCCTCGGCCACAGCGAGTCGCTCATCTCGTTGTCGACGCAGTTCAAGCTGCGGCACTTGAGGAATGACATGGTGTATCAGAAGTAGCCTTGATCATGATCAAAGTCCTGGTGGTCGACGATTCCGCGTACAACCGCGTCACGATCTCGCGGATGCTGGAGTCGTCGCCCCAGATCCGCGTGGCGGCCACCGCCGTCAATGGCGAGGACGCCATCAAGCAGACGATGAAGCATCGTCCCGACGCCATCACGCTCGACCTCGAGATGCCGGTGATGGATGGCTTCGCCTTTCTGCGCTGGCTGATGGTGAACCTCCCGACCGCGGTCATCGCCGTCTCCTCGCGATCGAGCGACCGGAGCGTCTTCAAGGCCCTCGAGCTCGGAGCGGCCGATTTCATCGCCAAACCCGGCGGCCGGGTGTCGCCGCGGCTCGAAGAGATCCAGAAGGATCTCGTGGCGAAGGTGATGCAGTGCGTCGAGCTGCGGATGGACAACATCCGCCGGCGCCTTGAGCAGGAACGCGCAGCCCATCCTCTGCCGCCCGGACCGTTGTCCGCCGCGGCGCCGCCGATCGATCTCGTGACCATCGGCTGTTCCACGGGAGGGCCGCCGGCATTGCAGTATCTGTTCGAGACGTTGCCGGTGCTGCCCGTGCCATTCCTCGTCGCCCAGCACATGCCTCCCACGTTCACGCGCCTCTTCGCGGAGAGGGTGAACCGGCTGAGCGAGTACGAGGTGAAAGAGACGTACGACGGGGAGCTGCTCATTCCAGGGACGGTCTACATCGCCCCCGGCGGCATGCAGACCGAGGTGCGCCGCGTGTCCGAGGGTTTGCGGACGCGCGTCTTCGCCCCCTCGGTGAAGGATCTTCACGCTCCCTCGGTCGATCGCCTCTTCGACACGGCCAGCGACGCCTGTGGCGAGCGTCTCGTCGCGGTGATCCTCACGGGCATGGGTGACGACGGGGCCACCGCAATCCGAAACGTCCATCGCCGCGGCGGAAAGACCATCGCCGAGTCCGCGGAATCCGCGATCATCTTCGGCATGCCGGGGGAAGCGATCAAGACCGGCGCGGTCGATCAGATTC
>DASQGS010000475.1:0-7222 GCA_035632455.1 Thermoanaerobaculia bacterium
GGCAACCACCGCCACGGCTCCGGCGACCGACACGACCGCCACGACGGCGACGACCACCGCCCCGACCACCACCGACACGGCCGCTACCGGCACCGCCGCTGCGCCGAGCACCACCGACACGGGCTCGACTGCCGCCAAGACCGATACCGCCGCCCCGGCCAAGACCGATACCAGCGCCAAGAAGAAGCCGTAACTCGCACATCAGCGAGCTGTACCGAACGCCCCGCCTCGGCGGGGCGTTTTGTTTTGGTTGGTTCGCTACAGTTCCCCGGCCTTCTTCTTCCCGAGATCCACCAGGAGCTTCTCGTACAAACGACGCGTCTCGATCTCTGCAATCCGCTGGCCGGGGTTATTGTCGATGATGTAGTCCGCTGCGCGCAGGCGCTCCTCGCGCGGCAGTTGGTTCGCGATCCGCCGAAGCAAGTCGTCGCGGTCCATGCCGCGCGCCACGGCCCGTTCGATCTGCTTCTGAGGGACGAGGTCGACCACCACGATGCGGTCGTACCGCGATCGCCCCCCGGCCTCCAGGAGCAACGTCGCTTCGACGACGGCGATCCGGTCGCGATCGGGCTGCCTCGCCTCTTCCTCGCCGATCAGGCGCGCTTCCTCCTCGATCACGAGCGGGTGAATCAACGCATTGAGCTCCGCCGCCGAGCCGGCGGTGGCGAACGCGATCCCGGCCAGCTTCCGGCGATCGATTTCTCCGTCTGGCAGGAGGATAGCGGCTCCGTACTTGCGAACCAGTGCCTCGTGGCCGAGCGCTCCAGGCCGATACAGCGCGGCCACGATCTGGTCGGCGTCGATGGTGAGGCAGCCGAGATCCGCTAGCGTGCGCGCGATCGTCGACTTGCCGGAGGAGATCCCGCCGGTCAGCCCTACGCGCAGGATCACCCGCGCCTCCACTCGGCGGCGGTGACGGTGTTCTTCATCAGCATTGCGATCGTCATCGGTCCGACGCCGCCCGGCACCGGCGTGATCCAGGACGCCACCTCGAGCGCACGAACGAAATCCACATCGCCGACCAGTGTGCTGCCGCGGGCGGCCAGAGTCTGCAATTTCCCGGCGTCGTGTGCGAGCCTCGGCGCGAACGACGCATCGACGCGGTTCATGCCGACGTCGATCACGACCGCGCCGGGCTTGATCATCTCGCCGGTGATCATTAGCGGTTTTCCGACCGCAGCCACGAGGATGTCCGCCTGTCGCGTAATTGCACCGAGATCAGGCGTGCGGGAATGGCAGATCGTGACCGTGGCGTGACGTTGGAGCATCAGTGCGGCCATCGGTTTGCCGACGATATCGCTCCGGCCCACGACGACGGCGTGCTTTCCTTCGATCGCTGCACTCGTTGCCTCGATGAGCCGGAGCACGCCGGCCGGGGTGCATGGCGTGAGCGCCGGCCGTCCGAGGTGAAGTTTGCCGACGTTGATCGGATGAAACCCGTCGACATCCTTGGCGGGATCGATCGCGTCGATGACCCGCCGCGGATCGATGTGCTTCGGGAGCGGAAGCTGGACCAGAATGCCGTCGACGGCGTCGTCTCGATTCAACCGATCGATCTCGGCCAGCAACTCCGCCTCGGAGATCGGAGCCTCGAAGACCCGCTCGCCGCCGCCGATTCCGAGCTCCTGAGCCTTGCGGGCCTTGTTACGCACGTAGATCTCCGACGCAGGATCAGCGCCCACGCGAAGGACGCTGATGGCGGGATGTATCCCGCGGTGCTCCAGCGCGGCGACCGCGGCCCGGACCTCCGATTCGATCTCAGCGGCGATCGCTTTCCCATCGATGATCCGCGCGGACATGGCCGGGCCTTGTAGCACATTGGTGAGGAGGTTGCGAAGCACGGGTTGCGCAAATCGAGTCCTCGCTCCACGCCATTCAAAACAGGCGCTTTGGAGCGTGGGAATCGGGAATGAACGGCTTGACACTCTGCGTTGGGCAGTGTTACCGTTTCCCCCCTTTCCGCCGGGAAGGGTGTGTAAGTTGTCTTTGAAGGATCTGGCCGCCCGGGCTGTTCACTTCTTGCGGCGAGATCTCCGAAGAGGAATTCAGTAAGATTCAGGGAGAGTCATGCGTACCTATTTTCCCAAGAAGGGAGATATCGAGCCGCGCTGGTTCGTCGTGGATGCGGAGGGCCAGACCCTCGGCCGCCTGTCGACCCAGATCGCGACGATCATCTCCGGGAAGTCCAAGCCAACCTACACCCCGTTCCTCGACACCGGCGATCACGTCATCGTGATCAACGCCGAGAAGGTCGTGCTGACCGGAAAGAAGGAAACCGACAAGCTCTACCGCCATCACTCGCTCTACCCCGGTGGGCTCAAGGAAAAGCAGGCCCGCTTCGTCCGCGCCGAGAAACCGGAGGCGTTGATCGAAGAGGCCGTGTGGGGAATGCTCCCGAAGAACAAGCTCGGCCGGAAGATGCTCAAGAAGCTGAAGGTGTACCGCGGCACGGCGCATCCCCACAAAGCACAGATGCCTGAGCCGCTCAAGGTCACCAAGTAACTCGTCACTGGTAAACAAGGAGGAGACTCTTGGCTTTGGTTGAATACTACGGAACGGGAAGACGGAAGACCTCGACCGCCCGCGTGCATCTGCGCCAGGGCAGCGGTCAGATCACCGTCAATCACCGGAGTCTCGATGAGTACTTCGGCAACGACGTGCTCAAGATGATCATCAAGCAGCCGCTCTCATTGACGGAGACCACGGACAAGTTCGACATCGTGGTCACAGTCGACGGCGGCGGTCCGAGCGGTCAGGCCGGGGCCATTCGGCACGGAATCTCCCGGGCCCTTCAGATCTATAACGTCGAGCTTCGCAAGCGCCTGAAGAAGGCCGGGCTCCTCACGCGCGACCCGCGCATGAAGGAGCGCAAGAAGTACGGCCAGCGTGGTGCACGCGCCCGCTTCCAGTTCTCCAAGCGTTGATCTGCGAGCATTCGATGTACCGTTCACTCGGGTTTGATTCGAAGACAGGGGCGGGCCACCGTCCCTGTCTTTTTGTTTAAGGCAACGAACACGGCAACCTGATCTCAACAAGCAAAGGAGGGTTCACTTGGCGGTCTCTATTACGATGAAAGAGCTTTTGGAAGCTGGCGTTCACTTCGGTCATCAGACCAAGCGCTGGAATCCGAAGATGAAGAAGTACATCTTCGGCAAGCGCAACGGGATCTACATCATTGACCTTCAGAAGACGCTCAAGCTCTTTAAGGAAGCTTCCGCATTCATCAGCAGTCTGGCGTCTCAGGGGAAGAGGATCCTCTTCGTCGGGACCAAGCGACAGGCACAGGACGCGATTCTCGAGGAGGCCAACCGCTGCGGCATGTTCTACGTGAACAACCGCTGGCTCGGCGGCACCCTCACTAATTTCATGACCGTGCGAAAATCGATCGAGCGGCTCAAGGAGATCGAGTCCGTCCTCGGCGACTCCGAGAAGGAGATGTCGAAGAAAGAGCGCGCCGCCCTCGATCGCGAGCGCGAGAAGCTGCAGAAGAACCTGATCGGAATCCGCGAGATGGACGGCCTTCCCGACTCCCTCTTCGTGATCGATCCGAAGAAGGAGTACATCGCCGTCCAGGAGGCCAAGAAGCTCGGCATCCCGGTCGTGGCGATTGTCGACACCAACTGCGATCCGGAGGACATCAACTACGTCATTCCGGGGAACGACGACGCCATCCGGGCCATTCGTCTGTTCACGCAGAAGATCGCCGACGCCGTTCTCGAGGGATACAACCTCGCCGAGGAGCGTTATATCGGGACGGAGGACAAAGGCGCAGCCGCTGCTGCCGTCGTTGCCCAGCCCGCACCCGAGCCGGCCCCGGAAACGGTGAGCGCCCCCGCGGTTTCCTGACCGAAAACCCGACGAAGATCTGGGACGCCGGCTCGTGATCCGCGAGCCGGCCTCCTTGCTGATGGTCCGGCGCCGGCCCTTCACAGCCGCCCGGCACCGTCCCGACCCGCGGGCAGGTCCGCCCGCACGATCACACAACTGGAGACTGATGATGACTGAGATCACTGCTGCCATGGTGAAGGAGCTGCGCGAGCAGACCGGAGCCGGCATGATGGACGTGAAGAACGCCCTCACCGAGGCCAAGGGCGACAAGGAAGAGGCGGTCAAGATCCTCCGCAAGAAAGGCCTTGCAGCCGCGAGCAAGAAGGCCGGACGAGTGACCAGCGAGGGCGCGGTCTATGCCTTGATCGACGGGCAGACCGGCGTGCTCGTCGAGGTCAACTCGGAGACCGACTTCGTGGCCAAGAACGAGCAGTTCCGCCAATTCGTCGCCGACGTCGCGAAGCTGATCGCTTCGAGCAGCGCCACGACCGTCGACGAGCTCAAGAACGTACCTTGGCCCAACGACCCGGAAGGCTTCAATGTGGAGAAGAAGCTCGCCAGCATGGTGGGCACGATCAAAGAGAACATCGGTATTCGCCGCTTCGTGAAATACGCGGCGGCCGCGAACGCCGCGCTGAGCTCGTACATCCACGCCGGCGGCAAGATCGGCGTGCTGGTCGAGCTCGCCGTCGCCTCCGGCACTTCCGGTCCGAGCGCCGCCGCGGTAGCCAAAGACGTCGCCATGCACATCGCCGCTGCTGAGCCCCGCTTTCTGCATCGAAGCGATGTGACGGAGAAGGACCTCGACACCGAGCGCGAGATCGCCCGCGATCTGGCTCTCAAGTCCGGCAAGCCTGAGAACATCGTCGAGAAAATGGTCACCGGCCGGATGGAGAAGTTCTACGGCGAGGCTTGCCTTCTCGAGCAGCCGTTCGTGAAGGACGACAAGCTCACCATCACCCAGCACCTCGAGAAGCAGGGGAAGGAAGCAGGCTGCAAGTACACCGTGACCCGCTTCACGCGCTACAAACTGGGTGAGGGTATCAAGAAGGACGAAGGCCCGGACTTCGCGGCGGAAGTCGCGGCCATGACGAAGTAGAGTCTGTGATCTTGAATGAAATCGATCGGGCGGCCGTGAGGCCGCCCTTGTTTCTTCAGGCAAGGCGCTAGACTTGACTGTGAACGTTAAGCAAGTCTGAAGCGCCAGTATCCCGGACGGCGGCTCATATGTGCGAGCGCGACCAACTCGACGTACTCAGGTTTTTCGCGATACACAACAAAATATGGGAATCGCCGAAGGGGTACGCGGCGCGCAACACCCTTCACCCTGGCTCGTCGAACGACGTTGCCGATGGCAGGGTGGTCAGTGATGAGATCGATCGTCTTTTGAATCTCATCCCAAAGCTCCCGGCCGAGTCCGAGTCGCTCACCTTCGTACCAGGCGATCGCTGCGTGAATCTCGGCCTCGCAGTCCGCGGTCGGGCGAACCGGCTTGCTCACCGCTTGAACAGTTCCTGCTCGATGCGGCACCGAACAGCGTCCCAATCGGACGTGACGGCCTCACCCGAATCCAACGCCGCACACCGGCGCTCGATCTCGGCCGCCCAGGCCGTATCCACGTCAGCGTCAGGCTCGCCGTCGAGGCTCTCGATAAGCCGTGCTGCAACCTCCGCCCGCTCGCGCTCAGGCAAGCTGAGCACTTCGCCGAGAAGCCGTTCGGTTTCGCGTGTCATGCGGGAAGCTTAGCTTGGCTGGCGGACATCATGCAATTCATGGCGATCATTCGAGTGCCCCGGCCGCGTCCTCGCCGAATCTGGTATAAAGATCCCGCATCAATCGGAGCCCGATGAATGGCTGAATCGAAGCCGCGCTACGAGCGCATCCTTCTCAAGCTGTCCGGTGAGGCGCTCATGGGCGGGCGGGTCACGGGCATCGATCCCGACACCCTGAAGGCGATCGCCGACGAGATCGCCGAGGTTCGCGCCGCCGGGGTCGAGATCGCCATCGTCATCGGCGGCGGCAACATCTTCCGCGGAGTTACGGCCGCCACCGAGGGGATCGATCGCGTGGCCGGCGACCACATGGGAATGCTGGCCACGGTGATCAACGCCCTCGCGCTGCAAGATGCGCTCGAGCGGCGCGGGGCCAACACGCGCGTCACCTCTGCGATCACGATGGCCGAGGTCGCCGAGCCCTTCATCCGGCGCCGGGCCATTCGCCACCTCGAGAAGGGTCGCATCGTCATCTGTGCCGCCGGCACCGGCAACCCGTTCTTCACAACTGATTCAGCGGCCGCGCTTCGCGCCAGCGAGCTCAAGTGCGAGATCATCTTCAAAGCCACGAAGGTCGATGGGGTTTACACCGCCGACCCCACCATCGACCCCGCGGCGAAGCGCATTCCGCACGCGACGTATCAGCGCGTGCTCGCCGACCGTTTGCAAGTCATGGACGCCGCGGCGATCGATCTCGCGCGCAACAGCGCCATTCCGATCTATATTTTCTCGCTCAAGGACAAGGGAAATATCCGCAGGGCGCTGCTCGGCGAGGACATCGGATCGATCGTCTCGGATTGAGCCGCCCTCAGGTGCGGCTCGCGGGAGGAGCCTCATGATTCAAGACGTGATGAAAGACATGCAGAAACGGATGCACGGCGCCATCGAGGCGCTCCATCACGAGTTCAAGACTCTGCGCACCGGGCGGGCGAACGCGTCCATCCTCGACGGCCTTACCGTCGATTATTACGGGACGCCGACGCCGATCGCGCAGGTGGCGAGTCTGTCCGTTCCGGAGTCGTCGCTGATCGTGGCTCAGCCGTGGGACAAGTCGATGATTTCCGCGGTCGAGAAAGCGATTCGCAATTCGGACCTCGGACTCAATCCCTCCAATGATGGCAAGGTCATTCGCATCCCAATCCCGCAGCTCACCGAGGAGCGCCGCAAGGAGCTGGTGAAGCGGGCGCATCATCTCGCCGAGGAGTCGCGCACCGCCGTGCGCCAGGTCCGCCGCGACGGCAACGACAAACTCAAGGCCATGTTCAAGGAACATAAGATCTCCGAGGACGACGAGAAGCGCGGCATCGCCGACATCCAGAAACTGACGGACAAGCACATCGACGACATCGCCAGCATCCTCCAGCACAAGGAAGCCGAGATCCTGGCGGTGTAGCGGCACACCGCATGCTCCCACCCACGCTCGTCATCATCCCTGCCGCCGGCAGCGGAACCCGCCTCGGCGGCGATCTGCCGAAACAGTACCGTCAGCTCGCCGGGAGGACGATTCTCGACCATGTGATCGAGCGATTCCTTCGCGAGCCGGCCGTGGCGAAATTGATTGTCTGCGTTGCCGCCGACCGGCTGGACGCGATGCAGAGAACGATGCACTACGAGAAGGTCGA
>DASQGS010000476.1:0-8279 GCA_035632455.1 Thermoanaerobaculia bacterium
CCGCGCACAAACGCGGGTGGGGCTTGCAGATCATTGAGGCCCACATGGACGAGGTCGAGATCGTGACCAGTGAGGGTGGTACCACGATTCACATGGTCAAGTACGGCGAGAGCAAATCATGACTGAGGAACTCAGAGTCGCGGTGGAGCGCCGTAACAAAGAAGGCGCCGTCCTGTATACCCGAGGCTACATCAACAATGTCGGGGGCGAAGAGATCGCCAACCGCGCCTACGAGTTGATGGATGGCGGCGTGCGCTCGCTGCTCCTCAACCTGCGCGAGACCAAAATCGTCAACTCCATCGGAATCAGCATTCTGATCGAGATCATCGAGAAGATGATGGAGAAGGGCGGCAAGATCGGTTTCTGCTGCCTCACACCGGTCATCCACAAGACGTTCCAGATCATGGGCCTCGCGAACTACGCGGCGATCTACGCCGACGAGAGCGCGGCCGTTCAGGAGATGGGGCTCTGATCTTCGGGTTGGTGGCAAGGAGCGCCGGCATCCCTGCCGGCAAGTCGCGGGGCGTCCTTGCCCCGCGACGCAAAACGAGCATGATGAGCGTGATTGGCACGATTCGGCGACGGGGCAGGGATGCCCCGCCGCTAGCCGGCAGGGATGCCGGCGCTCCTTGCTCGCGTCCGAGGCCGTAGTTCCGTTGTATGCTCCCCACACGGAAAATCGCGATGTCTCTGGCGCCACTATTCTCCGAATTCCTCATCGATCTCCAGCAAATCGAGAAAACCCGAGGAGAGGGGTCGCTCTCTGCTCATGGCGCCGTGATCCTCGACGCCTTCCTGAAACATACGCCGTTCGACTCCGGCACCGTCTACCTTCGCGATCTGCGCGAACCGGCCTTCCGGCTCGCCGCGAAGACGCACCACTGCACCGCGCCGGAGTCCATCGAGGGCGAGGTGCCGGCAGACGTGGTGCGAGCCGGCGACGGCTCTGAGATCTTCCTTCTCTCGATCGTCGCTGGCGTCGATCCGCGTCCCCACGTCCTCGTCCCATTGCGAAGCAGCCGCGATCACGTGGGCCTGGTCACACTCTCACGACAACCCCCGGCTCCGGCAACGGACGAGGAGCTCGAGTCGCTTCGGACGGCTGCGGCCTTTCTGAACGCGCTCATCACGAATCAGCGCCTCGTTCAGGAGATGCGCGAGGGCGACTTCCAGCTCAAGTACCGGCTCTGGGAGCTGGAGTCGCTCTACGACATCGGCCTCTCGATCGCCGCCACGCTCAATATCGATGAGCTGGCCGACGAGATCCTCTTTCGCATGATCTCGCTGACCAATGCCCGGCGCGCCGCGCTTTTCCTCCGCGAGGGAACGCGCTTCGTTCTCTACCGCTCGTTCGGCGACGTCCGCGTCGAGTTCCTGGATGTCGAGCTCGCGGATCAGCTTGTGAAGCAGGGCGAGCCCCTGACGTTCGACGGAGGGTCGGAGTGCCTCTTCCCGGATTGCCATACGTTCGTCGCCGTTCCGATCAAGGGCAACGAAGTCATCGGCGTTCTCGCGGCGGCGGACCGCGAGACACGCGACGGCGGCATCGGCGCGTTCGAGCCGAATGAGCTGCGACTGCTGTCGCTATTCGGAAGCCAGGTCGCGATCGCGCTCGAGAACGCGCGCCTGCACAAACAGGCGCTCGAGAAGCAGGCCATGGAGCGCGAGCTGGAGCTGGCAGCGACGATCCAGCGCGACATTCTGCCGAAGGCCCTACCGGTGGTCGAGGGAATCGACATCGCCGCGCTCTCGCGGCCGGCGCGCCAAGTCGGTGGCGATTATCACGCCTTCGTCGAAGGCGAGGGCACGCTGACGCTCGTCGTTGCCGACGTCTCCGGAAAATCGATGCCGGCGGCGCTGCTTGTGTCCGCGCTGCACGCCGCGATTCAGCTCCTGTTCGCTGAGGGGCGCGAGCTCGGCGACATCGCCACTGAGCTCAACAAGCATATCCATCGCTGGTCGGCCGAGAACAAGTTCATCACCATGATTCTCGTCGCCATCGACCGTGAGGCGGAATCGATCCGCTACGTGAACGCGGGACACAACCCCGGCTACGTGATCCTCGGTGGACGCCTGGAAAAGCTGCAATCTCACGGCCTGCCGATCGGCATCCTTGGCGGCACGAGATACGCGGCCCAGACGCGGCCCTTCCCGGCCGGATCGGCGCTCGTGCTCTACAGCGACGGCATCACCGAGGCGGAGAATGTTGCGGGCGAGGAGCTGGAGAACGCTGCGCTCGAGGCCGTGCTCCGGGAAAACGTCGGGGCATCAGCCCAGCAACTCCGCGACGAGATCGCCCGCGCCGTCGATGCCTTCGTCGGCGATGCGCCGCAGAAGGACGATCAGACGCTCGTGATCGCGCGAACGGCGTGACTCGGAAGCTCGGCCGGCAATCCTCACGAAGACTGCGGCTGGCTGTCCAGCCAGCGTGCCCGCACTAGTCTCTCCGCGGACTGGCGATCGACGCGAAGTGCCACCGCTCGCTCGACGGCCTTGGCGAGAGCTGAGGCCCGCTCGTAGTCTGACGATTCGAGCATGTCGACATCGCCGGTCAGCATGCCGAGCACGACTGTGAAGATCGGCGGGGAAAGGTAGCCGATCGTCAGCCCCGAGACGGCGAGGCAGACGCCCAGGACTAGAGCGACGAGGTTTGTGTCGCGCGAGAACGCGAATGAGGCCAGCATGAGCAGCGCTCCGGCCGCGACCAGAGCTCCTGCGATCGCCCGATTTGCCGGTCGCCGTCTCGTCGACACCGATGCCACGAGTTGCAGCGGATAGCTGCATCGCCCGATCACGACCCGTGAGGTCGTGATCAGACGCGTGGAGTCGTGGTAGATGGTGATCTCGCCGACCATCTGATACACCTCGCCCTCGATTGTAGGAGCTCTGCTGAAGCCATCGAGCAACGCCTCGTACCGGGCGGAGGCGGAGTCGGTGATTAACGAATATTTTCCATCCTCGAAGGCGCTTCGTCAACCCCAATCGATTCTTCGATCGGAGAGCATTGATGCGTGGAACGGCAGCGCCGGGTCGCACGGGCCCAATCTGACCGGCTTCCGGTCACAGTTTCGCGGTTTCGGCCAACCGCCGCGCCTGCCTATCGTCGAACAGGGCAGACAAGGAGGACTCAATGAAACGAATCTTCTTCCCCGCTGCTCTCGTGCTACTGACGATCCTGGCATTCGGCGCCGCCGCGCTCGCCAAAGGCGGCGACTCCAGCGGGAGCGCGCTGACGATCCGGCCTTCCGACATGAAGGACGGCGAGACCAAGGTGCTGGTCGAAGGGAGTCGCAAGATCACGGTCCATCGCGACGGCGACGCCATGCGCGTCGAGATCGAAGGGGCCGGCAAGACGAAGAAGATCGTCATCTCCCACGACGGCGACGGTCTGATCCGCATCGACCGCGACGGCGCCCTCGGGCGTTCGATGGTCATCGGTCCCAACCGCCGCAAAATCGTGATCGATGGCCTTCCGTCAGCGAAAGAGCTCGTGATCCCCGAGCTTCGCCACCTTCGCATGAATCAGACGATGTACGTCTGCCCGAAGGACCACACGACGCTTCGCGTACCGGGAGCGGCCACCGAGGGGAAGGACAATCCGGTCTACAAATGCCCCGTCGATGGCACGCAAATGGAGAAAAAGCAGGGCCATGGCTTCAGCTTCTTCTTCGACGATGAGAGCTTCGAGAGCGACGATCTGTAGCAGCGGCAGCGGAGCCGGCGCAAGTCGGTGCGGACGCGCGGCGGCGATGGGTGGGCCCGACTCACCCACGCCACCCGAGCCCTATCGCCCCTGGAACCGCGGCTTCCGCTTCGCGAAGAACGCGGCCATGCCTTCAGCGGCGTCGGCCGATTGAAAGGCGCGCAACTGGTTGTCGGTCTCGAGATCGATCTGCGCGGTCAAGTCGTTTCGTTCGGAGAGCGCCAAGGCGCGCTTGATGTCGCGGAGCGGAATCGGCGGGCCTGTCGCGAGGGCGCCGGCGAGCCTCTCGGTTTCCTGCGGAAGGTCCGCGGCCGAGACCACGCGGTCCACCATCCCGATCGCGAGCGCTTCCGCGGCGCCGACCATGCGGCCGGTCATCAGAATCTCGAGAGCCCGCCCTCGGCCGACGAGGCGCGGCAGCAGCCACGTGCCGCCCCAGTCGGGATGGAGGCCGATGAGCACGAAGGTCGCGCCGAGCTTTGCCTCCTCCGAGGCAATGCGGTAGTCGCAGGCCAGTGCGAGATTGCAGCCCGCGCCGGCAGCCACGCCGTTGATCGAAGCGATGACCGGTTTCGGCATGGTCGCGATCTGCTCCACGATCGCCCGGCCGGCGTCGAGCAACTTGCGGAATTCTCCGAGGTTGCGATCCTTCTGCAGAGCGGCCATCCGCTCGACGTCTCCGCCGGAGCAGAACGCCCGCCCTGCGCCGGTGATCACGATCGCGCGGCATTCTTCGTCAGCCTCAAGGTGGCGGAGAGCGGCCAGGAGGTCGTCGCGCATCGAGCCGGCGAAGGCATTCAGTTTCTCCGGACGGTTCAGCGTGACGGTCGCGACGCCATCGCGAAGGTCGGTGACGATCATGGATGCAACTATATCGCCCCGCGCCACTCACGATAGACTGAAAGAACCGCCGTGGCGCTCTATTTTCTGCCGGTGACTCCGGTGGCCGCGCGCTGACGAATCACGGCCGAGCAGACCGGCGTGGTCGCGTTATGATTCCGATCGACGTGACTCGATCGATGAGCCGCAACCGCCGCGCCGCGATTCGCCCGTACTTCTTCGAAGTCTTCACCATCGTCAACCTCCTTCTGGTCCATCTCCTTCTCGTACGGCGGACAGGCGGGGTGCTGACCACGCTTCCTTCGATCGCCTTGATAATCGGCCCGGCTCTCGTCATCCAGTGCATCGCAGGCGTCGCGATCCGCTGGGCCGTCCTGCGCGTGCGCGGTGGCGCCGCCGGAGCCTACCTGCGAATCGTCCGCTCGCTGGGCTGGTTGCTCGATACGCTCCGCCTGCTGCTGTTCGGCGTCCTGATGGTGCACGCCTACGCCTGGATCAAGCTGGTGGTGCCGGTGCTGCATCCGGCCCTCTACGACCAGCAGCTCTGGGATCTCGATCGCAACCTCTTCTTCGGCCTCTCTCCAAACGTCTTCTTCCTCAGTCTTTTCTCGCATCCGCTGGCCCTCGGTACGATCGACTGGACGTACGCGAACATCTTCGTCGCCAGCATGAACATCGCCTTCGCGTTCTTCCTCTCCGCGCCCAGCCGGCGCTTCCGCGTTGCCTTCGCGGATGGGAACACGGCGATGTGGCTCATCGGCGCGTGGCTCTACATGCTGCTTCCGTCCATCGGCCCCGCCTACCGTTTCCCGGACGTCTGGCTGGCCCTTGCGCCGCTCATGCCGCGGACGCACGAGCTGCAGACGATGCTCATTCAGAATTACCAAGTGATGCAGCGATTCGGCGGAGGGGCGGGCGGCAAGATCGAGGTTCTCTACGGCGTGGCGGCGTTTCCGAGCCTCCACGTCGCGTTCCAGATGTTCGCGGTTCTCTGGATGCGCAAGGTCTGGCGATACGGCGAGGTCGTCTTCGGCGTGTTCCTCCTCTTCATCTTCCTCGGATCCGTCGTGACCGGTTGGCACTATCTGATCGATTCCTACGCCGGACTCGTGTTGGCCATCGCCTGCTATCTCCCGATTGCAAGGCATTCTCGAATCGGCCGCTGGGTCAGGTGAGTCAGTGAGGAGGGTGGCGGTCTCTGCCCCAGGGAGGATGCTCACGAGAGATGGAGTCTTTCTTCCAACAGATCGCTATCCGCAGATGTCGCAGATTCACGCAGATGGCGAATATGCGTATCCGCGTTCATCTGCGGATGAACTCCGTGAATCGAAAAAGATTCTCTGTGTCCTCAGTGTCTCTGTGGTGATGCCTTTCGTGCCGCTGCGCCCGTGAGGTTCACCGCGATGACGCGAGCTGCCGAATATCCCTCCCACGATTCACGTTTTCATCCACATGCCAGCCGTCGCCCACCACACCCCGCTCGGCGAGGTTCTCAGCCGTCGCACCGCGGAGGGTGAGCTCTACGAGAAGCTCGAGAAGGATGCCGTCCGCTGCTTCGCCTGCGGGCATCGCTGCAAGATCCTCGCCGGGCTCGATGGCATCTGCAAGGTTCGCTACAACGAAGGCGGCATTCTGCGAGTACCGCGCGGTTACGTCGCCGCGCTCCAAGTCGATCCGATCGAGAAGAAGCCCTTCTTTCACGCCTACCCAGGCGCGCTCGCGCTGTCGTTCGGCATGCTCGGATGCGACTACCACTGCGGCTACTGCCAGAACTGGGTCACTTCGCAGGCGCTGCGCGACCCGGTCGCCGGCGCGGCGCCGCAGGACATCGAGCCCAGCGAGATCGTGCGCCTGGCAATCGAGAACGGCGCGACGGTCGTCACCTCGACTTACAACGAGCCGCTGATCACCACCGAGTGGGCCGTGGAAGTGTTCCGGAAAGCGAGGCAGCACGGCCTCGCGTGCTCCTATGTGTCGAACGGAAACGGTACGCCTGAGGTATTGGATTACCTCGTTCCGTACATCGACATGTACAAGATCGATCTCAAGGGGTTCACGCAGAAAAGCTACCGCGACCTCGGAGGGAGGCTCGAGCCCGTACTCGACACCATCAAGGGACTCAAGGATCGCAAGGTTTGGGTCGAGATCGTCACGCTGGTTGTTCCGGACTTCAATGATTCCGATCAGGAATTGACGGACATCGCCGAGTTCCTCGCCGGCGTCGATTGCGACATCCCGTGGCATGTCACGGCCTTTCACCAGGATTACAAGATGACCGCGAACGACAACACCGGCGCCCGGACGCTCTTGCGTGCCTACGAGATCGGAAAACGCGCGGGCCTCCGCTACGTCTACCCGGGCAACATTCCTGGCGCTGTCGGCGACCGTGAGAGCACGCACTGCCCGGCATGCGGCGCTATCGTCATCGGCCGCACCGGCTTCCGCGTGACCTCGCATCGGCTGGTGCACGGCAAGTGCGCCGCCTGCGGCGCGGCAATCGCAGGAGTGTGGGGCGATGGCACCGCGGCGGTCGGCAGAAGCGGCATTCCGCGACCGGTGTGGCTAGCGTAGGTTGTGAGATAGTTACCCGCCGCATGAACGACGATCTGATCGACATTGGCAGCATGGCCGAGCTGCCGGTGGGGCGGGCCAGGGCCTTCACCATCGCCGGGCGCCGCATCGCCGTCTATCACACTGCCACGGGCTTCTTCGCCAGCGACAACGAATGTCCGCACCGCGGCGGACCGCTCGGCGAGGGCGATCTGCTCGGCGGCGAGATCGTCTGCCCATGGCACCTCTGGGGATTCGACGTGGAGAGCGGCATCTGCGCCGGCAATCCCGAAGTCCGCATTACAACGCACCGAGTCATCGTGGACGGCGACCGGCTCCTCGTGAGCCTGGTCCACGAAAGGGAGACGTCGAACCAACCGTGAATCCGAAACCGCTTCGCCAGATCGATCTTCACAGCGACGCCGGCCGCATCGAGGCGCTTTATCGCGAGATTCCCGATGCCCGTGCCGTCGCCGTCGTCTGCCATCCGCACCCACTCGGCGGCGGGACGCTTCACAACAAGGTGGTCTTCCGCGCCGCGCGCGGGCTCGAGGCCGCGAACGTGGCCACGATCCGCTTCAATTTCCGAGGAGTCGGCGCCAGCCACGGCAAGCACGAGGAAGGCGAAGGCGAGGTCAACGACTTCATCGCCGCGCTCGACTGGATCACGAAGAAGCATCCCGGCACGAAGGTGATTGCCGGAGGATTCTCGTTCGGATCGTGGGTCGCCAGCCGCGCCGCCTGCGACCTGCCGCGCGTCGACGCCGTCTTCCTCATCGGCGCCCCTGTCAACAAGTACGACTTCACCTATCTACGCTTCTGCGACAAGCCGATGCTCTTCCTCCAGGGCACGCAGGACGAGTTCGGCGAAGTCGCGAAGCTCGAGAGAATCGTCGAGCGCATCCGCAACGCCGAGACCATCTTCGTCACCGGTGCCGACCACTTCTTCACCAAGCAAATCGACGCCGTTGAGGAGACGCTGCGCAACTGGGCCACGGAGTTGCTGGAGGAACCGAAGAAATGAAAGTGATCGGTGGTAAACAGTGATCGGTGGGCAGTGGTCAGTGGTCAGGAGGCACGCGCAAGAGCGACTGGAAAACGCTGATCACCGCCGCTACTGACCACTGACCACTAACCACTAACCACTGACCACTGACTACTGACAACCACTGACCACTGACCACTC
>DASQGS010000477.1:0-18316 GCA_035632455.1 Thermoanaerobaculia bacterium
CGGTTGCTGATGAGGCTCCTGCCGTCCAGTTTTTTCTGCTAGCCTTTCTCTCACGATTCCCATTCGCGCATCGCTTGTCATCGCCCTGATGTGCTCGGCTGCGTTTGCACAGCAACCGCGGATCGATGGCATCTCGCCCGCGCAGGGACCGATCGCCGGAGGAACGATCGTCACGATCAACGGCGCGAACTTCGCGAGCGCGACGGTGACGCTCGACGGTGCCGGGATCCCACCCCTGTCGCAGACCGACGCTCAGGTGCGCCTGCAGATGCCGGCTCACGACAACGGATACGCGCTCCTTCAGATCGGCAGCGCGGCGGCGGAGTTTCTTTACGTTCCGCCGAAGCTCGAGGACCTGCCGCCCGGCTACATCACGACCGTCGCAGGGATCGGCAACTATCTCAGGCTGGAACAACCCGCCACGAAATCTCCCCTGTCGCCATGGGGGCTTGCTGCTGCGCCCAACGGAGACATATTCGCCGTCGGCGATCGTAATCTCATCTTTCGGATCAGCGCTGACGGAATCCTGCATCGCGCTGCGGGCACGCTGGGTCCGGCCAATTTCCAGTTCCTCGGCGATGGCGGCCCGGCGCTCGACGCGTTCATCGGATTTCCACGCGATGTCGCACGCGATGCGGCCGGGAACTTGTACGTCAACGACTCAGCGCGGTGCCGCATTCGCAGAATCGACCCCGGCGGCATGATCACGACCATCGCCGGTACCGGAAACAAGGCGTTCTCGGGCGATGGCGGTCCTGCCGCGAAGGCCGACCTGCTGGAACCGACTCATCTCACTTGCGCGCCCGATGGCACGATTTACTTCCTCGACGGCAACGTGCGGGTCCGCAAGATCACGCCGGGCGGGGTCATTTCGACTGTGGCGGGAAACGGAATGGTTGGTGACAGTGGCGATGGTGGTCCCGCGACCCAGGCGCAGCTCGACGTCGGCGTCAACGACCTCGGGCAGGTCGCCCTGGACGGCGACGGCAATCTCTTCATCCTCGAGTTCGACGGGAAACGCGTTCGTCGCGTCGATGCGTCGAGCGGCGTCATCAATACCTTTGTGTCGACGGACGGCATCTATTTCGGAAGAGTGCGCGCTCTGGCGATCGATCCCAGCGGAAACGTCTATATCGGCTCGCCCGCCGGCTTCGACAAATTCGACCGATCAGCAAGACTCGTCGAATCGTGGGGGACCGGCAGCGGTTTCAGCGAGGACGGCACCCTGGCCAAAGACGCCCGCTTCGGCGATCCCAAGGCCATGATGATCGCCTCGAACGGCGACATCGTATATTCGGAGGAATCGCCGCGCCGGCTCCGGAAGATCAATCTTGCCAGCGGCAAGCTCGAGACGATCGCCGGGATCGGGCCAGAGCCGCTGGGCGTACCAGGATCGGCGGCCGGCGCGCTGTTCACCTCTCCTTCCGGCGACCTCGCGTTTCTTCCTTCGGGAGACCTCATCTTTGCTGACGCCGAAGCGAATTGGATGTTTCGCATGGACATGCGCTCCGGCACGCTCACCAAGCTTGCGGGCACAGGCATGTTCATCGGCGCCTACGAGGAGACTCCTGCCCTAGGCGCGAATGTCTCTACACCCTCAGGGCTTGCCGTCCTCTCCGACGGGACTGTCTATTTCAGCGACAAGCTGACGATTCGATCGATCGACAACGGTGGCATTGTTCATCGCGTAGCTGGAGTCAAGGGCAACTGTGACTTCGCCGGCGACGGGGGACCCGCGCTCACCGCGCTCCTGTGTCAGCCGCAGGACGTCAAGCTCGATGGCGCCGGCAACCTCTTCATCGTCGACACGAACAACAACCGCATCCGGCGTGTCGACGGCGGAAGCGGGATCATCACCACGGTGGCGGGCAGCGGTCCCAGCAACGGCCTTGAAGGCTACGGTCATGGCTCGCGCTGCGGCGATGGAGGGCCGGCGCTCAGCGCCTGCTTTAACTCGCCGATCGCCGTCGCAGTGCGCAACGATGGGACGATGTACATCAACGACTTCTATAACGTTCCGAGGATCCGCAAGATCACGCCCGATGGCATCGTCAGCTCACTCGACTGGCTGCAGCCATTCAAGCTGATCGTCGGGCCGGATCAGAGCATTTTCGTCCACGGCGTCAATCGCATCTATCGCGCCGACAACGATCGCGTGCGGCTGATTGCGGGCAATGGCGTCTCCGGATTCTCGGGAGACGGCGGACCGGCACTCCAGGCGATGCTCGCACCTGGGGAAGCTGAACTTGCTCAAGGTCTGGCCATCGACGCGGACGGGAACCTCTTCTTCCACGATGCCGGCAACCGGCGCATCCGCGCCGTTCGCTTCGGCGCTGTGCTTGCGCCGCCGAATGCGGCGATCCAGGCGACGGCGAGCGGCTCGACGATCCGGGTGGCGGTGTTCGATTTCGACGGTCACTCGGCGCCCGGAGTACGAGTCGATCTCACCGCGCCGGCGAGCGGCCCCTCGTGCCGCTTCCCAAATGGCATGAGCACGATCGGCGTCGTGACTGACGCGACTGGCGTCGCAACAACGAGCTGTGTCCCGAACTGCGACGGCAACGGCTCGTTCGCAGTGACCGCTCAGCCTCTCACCGCCACGGCCACAGCGCACGTAACGATGTCCGATATCGCAGGACCATGCCGGCGCCGTGCTGTTCGGCATTAATCACGCCTCGGTGGCGCGCAAAGCAGTTCGACAGTCGTCTAGCTCTAGCACTCAGGTCATCACCGAGGCGGAGTTTTGAACCGGAGCCGCAAGGAGCTCGTGATCCATCATGTCTTCGCAAACTGCCGCACGCTGTAGGAGACCGGCAGGCCCACCACGATCATGTGCACAACGAGTCCTAGAATCAGATCGTGGAGTTTGTAAGGGCCCGCTGCGTGAAGCGCGGAGAGCGGCAGGACGATGAGACTCATTACGAGCTCGACTGCAATGCCATAGAACAGGCCGCACACCAGTGCGTGCTCTGTCAGGAAATTCAGCTTGCGGCTGGCCGCATAATAAATGGCCGCTATTGTGAATGCGATGAAGAAGTGTAGGAAGACACCCAGAGCATAAGTGCCGGCGCCTCCCTTGAAGGCCTCCCGCCCGAGCAGGCCGGCTGCAATCGCGAGCGGAACCCTTCGCCCGAATAGGATGATCGCTTGAGTCAGGTCCAGGACCCCGGCAAGCATGCCACCCACTGCGATTGCCAATAGAGCACTAGCCTTCTTCATCGACGAGGCTGCTGACTCAGGATTCATCGGTCATCCTCTTTTTCACTTGCGATTTGTTTGCGCATCCGTAACACGGGGCATCGTCTTCGAACGGAAGGCCGGGCCATGATTCGAGCCACACGATATCCAGGTCGGAGCGGAGAAGTCCTGAGCTCGCTCTGAATCAACCTGAATACTTCTGAAGATGATCAATCCTGCATGGAACGCCGAACTACGACTGTCCTTCGCATAGGCGCCTGGCGCGTCAATCCGGCGTCCGGCCAGATTTCACGAAATGGAGAGACCGCCCGGCTGGAGGCGCGGGCGATGCGATTGCTGCTTTGCCTCGCGGAGCGCGCCGGCGAGGTTGTCAGCATCGATGACTTGCTCGATCACGTCTGGTCCGGAGTCATCGTCACTCCCGACTCCGTCTACCAGGCCGTGGCGTCGCTGCGCCGCCTGCTTGGCGACGACCCCAAGGAGCCCACTTACATCGCCACAGTGCCTCGACTTGGGTATCGAATGGTGGCGGCGGTCAGTCCCTGGGCGGACGAGTCCATTTCACTGCCGGCCGCCTCGGGGGCTGCAAGCAGCCAAGCACCGGCCACGGCGACTACGGAAGAGCCGCCATCCCGTCCACGCAGCAGAGGAGGCTTTACGCTGGCCGCCGGCGCGGCGCTTTGCCTCGTGCTCGTCGTTGCGTTCCTGTTTCGCGGCAAGATCACGAACACCAGTCACTCGGCATCAACCACCGCGGCTCCGCCGTCACAGAGATCCATCGCCGTGCTGCCGTTCCACGACCTCTCCGAGGAGATGAACCAGGAGCCCTTCGCCGACGGCATGACCGTGGAGCTGATCGACAAGCTCAGCAAGATCCAGGGCTTCCGGGTACATGCTCCCATGTCGTCGTCCCACTTCAAGGGCAAGAGAATCAGCATCGTCGAAATGGCCAAGATGCTGGACGTTGCCTATGTACTCGACGGGAGCGTGCGCAAGTCAGGCGCCCGGCTGCGCGTGGCCGCGCGCTTGATTCGCGGCGACGACGAGTACGTCGTCTGGTCTGAGACTTACGACCGGCCATTCGGCGACATCCTGATGATCCAGGACGACATCGCCGGCCAGGTGACGAAGGCGCTAAAGGCATCGATCGAGGCCCGGCCGGGCCGCGCTGGGTCGCAGTAGTCTCCTCCGTGAAACCCTTCCATTTCGGGCGCGTATCCAACACTGCTACTGTGATAGTGCAGTAGTACTGTTGTGAACCGCAACCATCGAGGAGGGACACCATGTACAAGCTCTACGCATTCGTTTCGATCCTGCTGGCCGCCGGGGCGGCGCTGGCTGCAGACGGCCCGGTCGACCGCTGGGCGAAGGCCGTCGGAGGGCGAGAGAAAGTCGCCGCCATCAAGTCGGTCTATCGCGAAGGGACGCTCCAGTTCGGCGGAATGACGGGATCCATCAAAGTGTGGCGGACGGCTGACGGGAGGTATCGCAAAGAAGAGCAGCTCGGCTCGTACTCCAGCATCGAGACGTTCGACGGCACGAACGGCATCGTTCGGCTGGGCCCGGGCGCGCCGCGCAAGCTGGACGGCGCGGAGCTCGGAGTGGCCCTGTCGAAGTCATTCGCGAATTGGAGCGCCGTGTTCTTCGTCTTCTTTCCGGAGCGGCGCCACGGGAATCTCCGCATCGACGGCGACGCGATCGCATTCCAGCCGGAAGGCGGCATCGAGTGGCTCGTGACGCTCGACCCGCAGACGTCGCTGCCGCAGACCATGACGCACAAGGAAGGCGACGTCACGATCACCGTGTCGTTCGTGTCGTACGAGACGGTGGACGGCTTCACGTTCGAGAAGGAGATCCGCCGCACTGCAGGCGATCCGCGCCTCGATGCCTCAATCCAGTTCACGAAGACGGTCATCGACGCGCCCGTCGACGCGTCGCTGTTCTCGCTCGAGCCTGCTCCGGCGGCCACGACGAAGTGATGGGGCCGATCGGCGAGGCGATCCTACTTCGCCTCGCCGCATGCCTCGGCGTGCGTGAACGTGCCATCGACCGCCTCAACGAACGTTCGTTCCTCGCGAAGAATGAGCCGTTTGGAATGGGCCATGGTGAAGTTGTCCCGCCCTTCGGCGTCGGCTCTCAAGCGGGCTCGATACGTTTCATACGACGCCAGGCTGTCGAAGGCGATCAAGGCCCACGCCACGTTGTTTGTCCCTTCATGGGGGAGGAAATATCCCACGAGGCGGCCGCCGCATCGCGGGATGATCCTCCCCCAGTTCTGGGCATACTCCTTGAACGCTTCTCGCTGGAATGGGTCGATCTCATAGCGGATCAGGCAGACGGTAGTCATCGCTCGTTCTCCTCCACAGCCCAGTGTGCCGCTTGTCAAGCGGGGATGCTTCGCTTAGCATCAAACTATGGCTGTCGAGGATAGCGATGCCCGTGCGTCCGCCATCGCCGCGGCGATGGGCGAGCCCGCGCGGGCCCGCATGCTTTACTGTCTGGCGGACGGACGTGCGCGCACCAGCACCGAGCTCGCAGTCGTGGCCGGCGTCACGCCATCGACCGCCAGCGTGCATCTGCAGCGCCTGACGACGCTTCGGCTGGTGAAGGTATCGGCGCAGGGGAAACATCGGTACTACAGCCTGGCCGGGACCAGCGTGGCCGCGGTCCTCGAAGCGTTGAGCGTGCTCGCCGGCGACTCGCGCCAGCCGGTCGCGCCGCGTACGCCACACCGGCTCGTCGCCGCACGAACGTGCTACGACCACATCGCCGGCACCCTTGGCGTCTCGCTGCACGATCGGCTCGCAGCACTGCATTACTTTACCGGCGGTTCGGGCGCCGAGAACGCCTATCACGTCACCCCGGCTGGAGTGCGGGCGTTCGAGTCGCTCGGCATCGATATCGAGGCCACTCGGGCGCTGCGCCGGCGCTTCGCATACGCCTGCGTCGATTGGAGCGAGCGGCGGCCGCATGTCGGCGGCGCGCTGGGAGCGGCATTGTTGACCGTCGCGCTGAAGAGAAAATGGGTCCTGCAGGATGTCGATTGCCGCGCGTTGACGATCACAAGAGCCGGCAGAAGGGAGCTGTTTGCTCGCTTCGGCGTTCAGGTCTGAGTCGCGGATCTCCGCAACACACAGATTGATTCGGAAGATCGGAGTTCGCGCGAGAAGCTGTAAGATCGGTCGCAACCGATGAACGAATACCAGCTCAAGCAGGCCATCGTGCGTGTCGCGCGGCGGCTCGATCAAAAGGGAATCCTCACCTCGACGGACGGCAATCTCTCCGCGCTGCTCGATGATGGCGGCGCGCTGATCACGCCGAGCGGCTGTTGCAAAGGCGAGCTGGAGCCGGAGAAGATCGTGCGGCTGTTTCGGGACGGCTCCTCGCGGCACGGGCGTCCGTCCTCGGAGATCCGACTGCACCGGATGATCTACGAGCGGCGCCCCGACGTGCGGGCCATCGTCCACGCGCACCCTCCGTACGCCACGGCGTATGCGGTGGCGGGGATTCCGCTGGATCAGCCGATCCTCTCCGAGGCCATCCTGACGCTGGGACGAGTACCGGTGGCGTCGTATGCCATGCCGACGGCAGAGGAGCTCGCGCGCAGCGTCGAGCCGCTGGTCGCATCGCACGATGCCGTCCTCCTACGCTTCCACGGCGCAGTCTGCTTCGCACGCGACGTCGAACAGGCCGGCTTTCTCATGGAGACACTCGAGCACGTCGCCAGGATCGACTTCATCCGCCGCTCCCTCGGGTCGAACGAGGTGATCCCGCAGCACGAGGTGGCGCGACTCGAGGATTTGCGCGCCGCGATGCGCGCGTCGCGGTGAGGACTGCCGGCTCACTTCCCCCGTCTCATCGCCTCCAGCTTCGCGATCTGCTCCGTCGTGAGCGCGTTCTTGATCCGCACGAGCAGCGCCAGGTGGGCGCGCTTGATCTCGCGCTCGAGGGCCATGATCTTGTCGGCCTGCTCGAGAATCCTGGCCTCGTCGGCCGGCGATTGCTGGAGAAGGTGGGTCATCTTGCCGGTCTGTTCCTGAAGGTCCCACTGCGCGTCGATGAACTTCGCCTGCATCTTCTGGATCTCGCCCTTGATCGTGGCGCGCTGCTTCTCGTTGAGGCCGATCTGCTCCGACTGGCTCATCACGAGCTCCGGCGGAATCAGGTAGCGGCTGATGGGATCGTTGTCGGGCGACGGCGGCTGCTGCGCGAGCGCGGCCAGCGGTGCGAGCGCGAGGAGGATGGCCAGGAAAGACGATTTCATCGCGGGATTCCTTTCAAGTCTGGGATGTGTGGCGTGGTCGTCAGCATGTCATTTCCTGGCGTATGCAGCAGGAAATCGGTCGGCGGATGCCATTCGGCGACGGAACGGGCCGCGGCGCGGTCGGAATCGGAGAACGTCGTCGGACGCGACCGGATCGTGACGGTGACAACGACGATGAGAAGAAGCGCTGCCGTTGCGGCGATCGAGCGCCAAGCCACGTGGCGTTTCCGCTCGCGCGGCTCCAGCGCGAATCGCGGCACGCTGAGCCGCTCGTCGGCGCGGAGTTGAGCGAATCGCTCGCGGAGATCCGATTCCTGGTCGATCACGGTTGGGCCTCGAGCTCGGCGAGGAGCCGCTGCTTGGCGCGGTGGTAGTGGACGCGCGCGGTGCCCGTGGAGACCCCCGCGACAACGGCAGCTTCTTCGATCGTCATGTCGTGATAGAAGACGAGCTCGATGATCTCGCGTTGCCGCCGGGCCAGGCGATTCAATGCCTGAATCAGAGCTGACGTTCGCTCCGAATGGATGACCCGTCGCTCCGCCGAGTCGTTGCTGTCGGGAACGGCACTGACATCGCCGGCAACGAATCGAAGATCGCGCAGCCACCGCAGGCGCCGTCGCGCTGCCGCGGTTCTGCGGATCACGGCGAAGAGCCACGTCTTCAGCGACGAGCGTCCGTCGAATCGCGCCTTTCCGTCGAAGATCTTCACGTATGTCTCCTGCAAGACCTCCTGGGCTTCATCCGCATCGCGCCGGCATAATCCGAGGGCCCAGGCAAAGCTGGCCGGGTGAAGCTCTTCGAGCTCCTGCTCCAGATCGGCTCGATTCACCACGGTCGCTCCTTGCTTGGTCGCGCCGGCGGTGCCGTCATATGACACGCCGCCAGCATGCACTAAAGGCCCAAAGGAGCCGCTCATGAGAAAAACCTGCCTTGCTGTCTCACTCCTGCTGATGATCCTCCATTCCCCGATCGCTCGCGCCGATGATCTCCCGGCACCCATCGTGTTCGTGACAAACTTCCTGCAGCTCTCCGCGGATCAGACGAAAGCATTGATCGGAATAATTCAGGCTCGCGACGCCGCCTTACAACCGATCGCCGCGAAGCTGCAAGCCGATCAGCAGGCGCTCGGCACGCTCCTCGAGTCGGCGTCTCCCGACGCCGGGACAGCGGGCCGCCTGCTCCTCGAGATTCACGATGGTCAGAAACAGGCCGGTGCCATTGCGCGAGATGCCGCTTTGTCGTTCGAGGCAACTCTCACGCCCGAGCAGCACGACCGTCTGCAATTCGTGCGACAGGCCGCACAGGTCGAGCCGGCGATCCCGGCGTTCAGGGCGGTTGGACTGCTGTAGTGCCCCCCAAGGACAGTCCCGGGCTGGCGGCAAAACCGGCCGAGACGAGGCCATCTTGATGGCGGATGGATTATCATATTTCCATCATGAGCATCGTGACGTCGTTGATCGATTGCGTGACGGAGTCGCTGTATGCCTGTGTGCAGATCGAGCCGGAGCGTGGAGGAACGCGGACCGTCGGCGGGCTGCCGGCGGTCTCATGCCCCGTGGCGCCCGGGCCGCTGTCCATTCCGCAGGATGACGGCAGTTGTCCGAGCCGCGGAGCCCGTGACATCTCGCGGGCCATATCGCGCTGCCTCTTTCAATACCGCGAGCCGCCGGGCTTCGACATGCCGATGTCCACGACGTTCGGCGCGTACCTGGCCGCTCCAATCGTGCAGGGGATCGGGCAGGGCGTGGCGCAGGCGCGGGCGCGTCGGAACGAATCGGCGGGCAAGGCGTTCGCCGGCGACAGGGCGCGCTTCAACACCTTCGACGCCTTTCGCAAGCTGATCATCGAGTATCCGGTGCCGGCCATCGCGGACTGCTGGCGCCAGGACCGCGCTTGGTGCGACCAAGTGCTCGCGGGTTTCGACCCGATATCGATCCGGCGCGTGACCAACGACGGGCGCGGCATCGGCAGCGATTGGACGGAGCTGTCGGCGAAGCTCAACCCTGGCGTGATCGAAGCGGTGAAACGCGCCATGGACGGCGACACCGGATCTGCGATCGCCGCGGGGCATCTCTTCGTGGCTGACTACGAGGAGCTGAAGGATGCCGGTCAAACGCCGGCGGCGGTCGGCGCGCAGAGCGGCAGCGTACCGATGGCTCCCATCGCGCTCTTCGTGCGGTCGCGGGATCATGACGGGCTTGAGCCCGTCGCCATCCAGCTCGATCAGACCCCAAAGGCCGCCTACAGCCTGCCCGATGACTCGTCCGACTGGATGGTCGCGCGCAGCTATGCACAAGCGGCCAGCTACCAGCTCACGCAAATCGTTTATCACCTGACGCTGCACCACCTCATCGAGGAGGCGTTTGCCGTCGCGACGATGCGCCAGCTTCCGGGGTGCCATCCGCTCTACGCGCTCCTCGGACACCACTTCGCCGGGCTGATGCCGGTCAACACCGGGACGCTCAGCCAGTTTTTCGGCGAGGCCACGCAACAGTACCTGCTCGTGGGGCGCGAGGGCGGCGAGAACCTGGCCAACGCCCGCTACGCGCGCTGGCGGTTCGAGCAACTCGACTTTCGGGCCGACCTCGTGCGGCGAGGTGTCGACGATCCGGCGCTGCTGCCGTATTACCCGCACCGCGACGATCTGCTTCTGTATTGGGACCTGCTGTTCGACTACACGCGCGACTATCTCGCGCTCTACTACGGCGACCCGCGGGAATCGCGACGTCAGGCCGACCGCAACGTCGCCGAGGACTTCGAGCTGCAGGCGTGGGCCGCCGAGTTGTCGCGCGAGGGCGGAGGCCGCGGATCCGTCCCGGGCTTCCCGGACCGCATCACCACCTTCGATGCGCTTCACGAGATCGTGCACCTGCTCATCTTCACCGCCGGGCCGCATCATGCGTCGCTGAATTTCTCCCAGCTCGACTACGCATCGTTTGTTCCGAACATGCCGGCGGCCACCTACATCCTTCCGCCGGCAGGCGGCGCGAATGAAGCGGCGCTGCTCAACCTGATGCCGCCGGCGCCGGAGGCTGTCGGACAGACCACGATGAGCTTTCAGGCCGACTACTACATGGGCCAGCTCCTCGATTACGCGGACTATTTCTGCGGCTGCTGGAACAGCGAGGCCCAGGAGGTGATCGAGTACTACCGGAGCAAGCTCCTCGGCGAAGTCACGCGCACCATCCACAAACGCAACCGGGAGCGCGTGAGGCACGGGTCGCTGCCGTACACGTATGTGCTTCCGGTCAACGTGCCTAACAGCATCAGCTCGTGATCCGAGGGTTCGAGCCTCGGGCGGACGAGGCGCTCAGGGGGTCGCAGCTTTCGGTTTGTAGATCAGTCCGATCACCGTCCCAACGGTCGTCCACTCCAGGATCGCTGCGACCGCCTGAAACGCCGCGAGCCGCCGGCCGATGTTCAGGGTGACGAAGTTGTCGCCCACGAATGCACACACGGCGAAGAGGCCGACGAGCACGCCGAAGCGGGCGCCTGCGGCCGGGCCCGGCGTGCCCTGGCAGAACTTCGCGAAGATCACGCCCAGGATCAGCGTGGCGACGAACGTGCCGCCGAAGCCGAACGGCATGTAGCGGAAGATGGCCTCGCTCGGCCGGTACACCGCGGTGTAGGGACGGTAGGCCGCGGAAAACGGCGTGATCAGACCGAAGATGAGAAAGCCGAGGGCGTAGTAGGCCACGGTGCTGGCGGCAGCGGCGGCGACGATCCGCGCGTAGTTCATGCGCACTCCTTTCGAATGTGGCGGGAACTCTAGCATGGCACGCCCACGGCTTCATGGATCCCCATCAACGCTACGGAGGCGGAACGCCGGATATTCGACGCGGGCGCGAATCGATGCAGAATGGATGGACCGGAGGTCTCGACCAGTTCACCCAATGCGAAAGGCCTGATCACCCATGTCTGCAATCGATCGATTCACGTCGTGGGCGCCGAAGATCCTCGGCGCCACCCGGATTCTCGCCGGCATCATGTTCGCCTGCCACGGCGCGCAGAAAGTGTTGGGCGCCTTCGGCGGCATGCCGCCGGGAGCACCGCGCTGGATCATCTGGACCGCCGGACCAATCGAGCTCGTCTGCGGCTCGCTCCTGGTCATCGGGCTCTTTTCCCGAAGCGCGGCCTTTCTCGCCAGCGGCCTGATGGCCTTCGGCTACTTTATCGGACACGCACCCCGCGGATTCTGGCCGACGATGAACCAGGGCGAGCTCGCGATCCTCTATTGCTGGCTGTTCCTCTACATCGCGGCGCAGGGACCGGGAGCGTGGGCGCTCGATAATCTGCGGCGGCGTACGTCCTGACATTCGGCAAATCGTAGGGCCCAGCCGCGCTGGGCCGATTACCGCGCGACTCAAGACCGATGTGCCGCTGGGCTAGGCAAGGCGTCAGCCTTGTTGTAGTAGGCCGCCAGCGAAGGACGCGCACGAACTGCCGGCGAAGCATGTCCGCGCTCCGCGTGACGTTGTAGACTCCGCACTCCGCGCTGTCTCCGGGCACGCGCCGACTCCGCATCGAAGGACTTGCCACCACCATGACCAACACCGAGACACCGCGCTCGCTCGATTTCATCCGCGAGATCGTTGAGGACGATCTTAAGAGCGGACGCCATCAGACCGTCGTCACGCGCTTCCCGCCGGAGCCGAACGGCTATCTGCACATCGGTCACGCCAAGTCGATCTGCCTCAATTTCGGCGTGGCCAAGGAGTACGGCGGGCACTGCAACCTTCGGTTCGATGACACGAATCCGCTGAAGGAAGAGGTCGAGTACGCGCGGTCGATCGAGGATGACGTGCGCTGGCTGGGCTTCGATTGGGGCAGGCACCTCTACCACGCCTCGGATTATTTCGACCAGCTCTACGACCTCGCGGAGATCCTCATCCGCGACGGCAAGGCCTACGTCGACAGCCTCTCCGCCGAGGAGATCCGCCAGCATCGCGGCACGCTCACCGAGCCCGGGCGCGAGAGTCCGTACCGCGATCGTCCCGCGGCCGAGAACCTCGACCTCTTCCGGCGCATGAGGGCGGGAGAGCTCGAGGACGGCTCCCACGTGCTCCGGGCGAAGATCGACATGACCTCGCCGAACATCAACATGCGCGACCCGGTGCTCTATCGCATCCGCCGCGAAACGCATCACCGCACCGGCGACAAGTGGTGCATTTATCCTCTGTACGACTACGCCCATCCGCTCTCCGACGCGATCGAGGGCATCACGCACTCGATCTGCACGCTGGAGTTCGAGGATCATCGCCCGCTATACGACTGGCTCATCGACAACCTGCAACTGCATCTGCCGTCGCGGCCGCGCCAGTACGAATTCGCCCGGCTCAACCTCAACTACACGGTCATGAGCAAGCGGAAGCTGTTGCTTCTGGTAGAGAAGAAGCACGTCAGCGGCTGGGACGATCCGCGCATGCCGACGATCGCGGGCCTGCGGCGGCGCGGCTACACGCCGGCGTCCATCCGCAACTTTTGCGAGCGCATCGGCGTCGCCAGGCGCGAGAACGTCATCGACGTACCGCTGCTGGAGTTCAGCCTGCGCGAGGATCTCAACCGCACGGCGTCACGGATCATGGGTGTACTGCGGCCGCTCAAGGTCGTGATCGAGAACTATCCCGAGGGCGAGGTCGAGTCGTTCGACTCGCCGAACAACCCCGAGGATCCGTCGATGGGAACGCGCCGCGTCCCGTTCGGTCGCGAGCTCTGGATCGAACACGACGACTTCATGGAAGATCCGCCGAAGAAGTTCTTCCGGCTCGCGCCAGGCCGCGAGGTCCGCCTCCGCTCGGCCTATTTCATCAAGTGCACGGGCACGGTGAAGAACGACGCGGGCGAGATCGTGGAACTGCGCTGCACGTACGACCCATCGACCCGCGGCGGCGACTCGCCCGATGGCCGGAAGCCGAAGGCCACGCTGCACTGGGTCTCGGCCGCGCACGCCATCGACGCCGAGGTGCGGCTGTACGAGCGGCTGTTCACGAAGGAATCTCCGGATGACGGCGTCGACGGCGGAGACTTCCTGGCGAACCTGAATCCGAGATCGCTCGAGGTCGTGACCCACGCCAAGCTCGAGCCGAGCCTCGCCGGCGCACTTGCAGGCTCCCGCTATCAGTTCGAGCGCCTCGGCTACTTCACCGTCGATCCCGATTCGACGACCGAGAAACTCGTGTTCAACAGAACCGCCACGCTCAAGGACACCTGGGCGAAGGTTGCTACGTCATCCTGAGCCGCGTAGACGGCGAAGGATCACCTTGCGATGATCATGGTTGGCAAGGAGATCCTTCGGCGCGCTTCACCCTCCGGGTTCCGCCGCCTCAGGATGACACGAAGGCCCACTACTTCTTCCCGTACTCGTAGAACCCGCGGCCGCTCTTGCGGCCGAGCCAGCCTGCGTCGACCATTTTCACGAGCAACGGGCAGGGGCGATATTTCGGGTCGCCGAAGCCTTGCTCCAGCACGCGGAGGATCGCCAGGCAGACGTCGAGGCCGATGAAGTCGGCGAGCGTCAGCGGTCCCATGGGATGGTTCATCCCGAGTTTCATCACGCCGTCGATGGCCTCGGCCGTGGCCACGCCTTCGTAGAGCGCGAAGATGGCCTCGTTGAGCATCGGCATCAGCACGCGATTGGAGATGAAGCCGGGATAGTCGTTGACCTCGATCGGCGTCTTGCCCATCTCTTTCGAGAGCGCCTCGACCTGGCCGTACGTCTCGTTCGAGGTGGCGATGCCGCGGATCACCTCGACGAGCGTCATGACCGGGACAGGGTTCATGAAGTGCATCCCGATCACCTTATCCGGGCGCTTCGTCGCGGCCGCGATCTTCGTGATCGAGATCGACGACGTGTTCGATGCCAGGATGCACCCCGGCGGCGCGATGTCATCGAGCTGCTTGAACAACGCGGTCTTCGCCTCGACGTTCTCGATAATCGCTTCGATCACGATGTCAGCACCGGCGGCGGCCTGGGCGACGTTCGTCGATCGCGCGATGCGCGCGAGGACTTTTTCTTTCTCCTCCGAGGTCATTTTCCCTTTGTCGACTCCACGTTGCAGATTCGCGGAGATCGTCGAGAGGCCGCGATCGAGATAGCTGTCGAGCACGTCGACCAGCGTTACGGCGAAACCGGTGGCCGCGGCGGTGTGAGCAATCCCATTTCCCATGGTTCCGGCACCGACGACGACGATGTTCTTCATTGGCTGCTCCTTGTGGTCCGCGCGGGCCTTTGGCCGCAGCGTTGGTGTTTTGGAGGCTAGCGGCGCGTCCTCGGGGACCTGCGCGGCCAGCAAGTGACGCAGTGTAGCTGCATCCGGCGGCGGGCGAGGAGTGTCGCGCGGCACCTGCGCCAGTGCGGGCCGTGCGGTAAAATGCCGCAATGCCGTCTGGATACTTCACACTCGAGGTTTTCGCATTCCTGACAGAGTTGCGGACGAACAACAATCGCGACTGGTTCGCCGCGAACAAAGAGCGCTACGAGAAGCGCGTTCGCGATCCGATGCTGCGCTTCATCAGCGACCTCGCACCGCGGCTTCAAAAGATCAGCCCGCACATCGTGGCCGATCCGCGGCCCTCGGGCGGCTCGTTGTTTCGCATCTATCGCGATACGCGCTTCTCTCACGACAAGTCGCCGTACAAGACACACCTCGGCGCGCATTTCTCGCACGACTCCGCGAAGAAAGCGCCCAGCGTCCCAGGCTTCTACCTCCATCTCGAGCCCGGCGCCTCGTTCGTCGCCGGCGGCATCTGGCATCCCGAGCCTCCCGCGCTCGCACGCGTTCGCGATGCCATCGCCGCAGGATCAACGGAGTGGAAGGCGCTGAAGAGGTCGAAACTGCCGATCGAGGGCGGGTCGCTGAAACGCCCGCCGAAGGGATACGCTCCCGATCATCCGTTCATCGAGGATCTCAAGCGCACGGATTTCGTGACCTCGGTGCGTCTGACTGAAAAGCAGATCTGCAGCCCGTCGTTTCTGACGGACTTCACGGCTTCCTGCCGCACGATGGTCCCGCTCGTCAAGTTCGTGGCGCGGTCACTCGGCCTGGCTTGGTGAGGTGTGCTCTAAAACGCACGAATTCCGGAAGCTAGCCTGTTAAGAACCTGTGAACTGTCGCCGCTGTCGGCGAAGTCTGCCATGGATCGATTGCTGAAACCGGTTACATCCGCGTCGCATCGATTCCCTTGACGGCTGGCTTTTATTGATGACTGAACCCTCCACGACACCGCTCGCCGAGTCCCAATCAGCCGCCGAGAATCGCCTACAGCACGAGATCGCACGAGGCTTGTCGTTGTGCGCGCCGGGACCGGAGTACTTTCGGGCTCTTGTGAGCACGCTGGCAACGACGCTGGAGGTGGAGGTGGTGCTGGCCGCGGAGTCGGCGTCTGACGAGGCTCCGCACGCGCGACCCGTCGCGCTCTACATCGACGGCGGCGTCCTTCACGGTGAAGTCCTCGACGGGGCTGAGCCCGAGCTCGACGCCGCTCCATTCCACGAAGCGTCCGGCGATCGATTCCGCTGGCATGGCGAGGGACTTCGCGGCGCTCACGAGGACCATCATTTCTTCAGCCGCCACGGAATCGATAGTTGCGCGTCGGTCGCGCTCGCCGGCGCGAACGATCGCTTCCTCGGATGGGTGGCGGTGATGAGCCGCCGGCCGATGCCGGATCGGGAGCGTGTGCGGGGCGCTCTCGATCTGATCGCGCGCCGCACGACGGCCGAGCTGCACGCCGAGATCGAGCGGAGGTCGCTTCGGCGCGATTACGAACAGCTCGAGAATCACTTCGCGCGGCATTCCGTCGAGCTCCAGCGTGCCAACTCGTCGCTGCAGCGAGAGATCGGCGAGCGCGTCCGCGTAGAGGAACAGCTCGCCTTCGATGCCGTGCACGATCCGCTGACCAGGCTCCCGAACCGCACGCTGTTCATGAGCCGGGTCGAGCAGGCCATCGCCGTTAATTTCCGCGAGCGGGTCTACGACTTCGCCGTGATCTTCCTCGATCTCGATCGCTTCAAGGTGGTCAACGACTCCCTCGGACACGCCGCGGGCGATGAGCTACTGCGCGCGGTGGCGGCGCGCCTGGTGGGCTCGGTCCGCCCGAGCGATCTGGTGGCAAGGCTCGGCGGCGACGAATTCACCGTGCTGCTTGAGAACATCGCCGGCGGAAGTGACGCCGCGCGCGTCGCGGAACGGATCAGCGAGGAGCTGGCACGGCCATTCACGATTCGAACGCGCGAGGTCTTCACGAGCGCGAGCATCGGCATCGCCATCAGCACGTCACACTACACGTCGGTCGGCGACATCGTCCGCGACGCTGATACGGCGATGTATCGGGCCAAGGAGCAGGGCGGCGGGCAATACGCGATCTTCGATCTGCAGATGCATCTGCAGGCCGTCCAGCGCCTGCAGATCGAGATGGACTTGCGCCGGGCCATCGAACGACGGGAATTTCGGCTCATGTACCAGCCGATCGTGTCGCTGCAGTCCGGCGATCTTCTGGGATTCGAGGCCCTCATCCGATGGGATCACCCGGTCCGCGGCGTGATCATGCCGGCCGACTTCATCCCCATCGCCGAGGAGACCGGGCAGATCGTCCCGATCGGCTTATGGGTCTTGTACGAGGTCTGTTCGCACATGAAGCAATGGAGCGCAGACGGCCTCCAACCATTGACGATGAGCATCAATCTCTCGGCGCGCCAGGTGCTCGATCCCTCGCTGCTCGGGCACGTCGAGCGGGCGCTCGCGCTTTTCGGAATCGAGGGCGGCGCCATCCGCTTCGAGATCACGGAGTCGGCGATCGCGGAAGAGCGCGCCCGCCCAGTGCTCGTCAGCATGCGCCAATTGGGCGTTGAGCTCTGCATCGACGATTTCGGCACCGGCTACTCGTCACTGTCGTGCCTCGTGAATCTGCCGCTCAATGTGCTCAAGATCGACCGCGCGTTCGTGAGCGCTCTCGATTGCGGCACCGAGCATGAGGAGATGGTACGAACAATCGTCGCGCTTGCCAGGAACCTCGGACTAACGGTCATCGCCGAGGGCGTCGAAACGATCCAGCAAGTCAGGCGCCTCGAGGCTCTCGGCGTCGAGTACGGGCAAGGCTATCTCTTCGCCCACCCCCTCGATGCGGAGGCGACGAAGGGGTATGTTGCCAATGGACGTGTGTGCGACAGGTAAGTCAGAAGGCAGAAACCGGAAACCAGAAACCAGAAAGCAGAAACCAGAAGGCCAGAAACCTAAGAGCACAGCACACATTTTCGCACGCTCACCTTCTTCGCTTAGTTTCTGGTTTCTGGTTTCTGGTTTCTGGTTTCTGGTTTCTGATTTCTGGTTCAGTCCGGGCAGCGATGGCACAGCGGCAGGCGGTGCTCACGGCGGATGAGTCGCCGGAAGGCGCGCAAGCGCGGGCCGTTCCAGATCTCGGGGAACGGCGTGTCGAACACATTTCCCATGTCGAGGGTGATGCAAGGGTAGAGGCGCCCGCGCGGATCGACGAACGCGTAGCTCTCCATCGTCGTGCAATCCAGCCGATCCTCGCGGCGGAACTCGGGATCGCCGTAGTAGCGGGCCATGTCATCGAGCGAGAGATCCGGATGGAGCTCAATCCGGAATGGATAGTTTCCTGCCCTCAACTTTCTCAGCTCTTCGATCAGGACGGCGACGTCGATCGCAGGAAGCACGTCGCGCATGTAGCTGCGTTCCTCCTGCCTGAAGAGCTCCGGCGCCTGGCCGGGAAGATCGCGCTGCAGCAGTTCCATCGAGCGGCCAAACTGGCTCGGCGAGAACCAGATCAAATGCTGAATCCGCAGGATGTGAACGTCCCAGCCTCGAAGCTCCTCGGCCCACCGCGACAGATCGCTGT
>DASQGS010000478.1:0-2133 GCA_035632455.1 Thermoanaerobaculia bacterium
GGCGCAGATGCCGAACTGCAGGACGGCGATGAGCTGGCGTTCATTCCACCGGTCGCGGGGGGCTGATCGATGTACCTCACCGACGAGCCGATCGACACCGCGGCATTGATCCGGCGAATCGTGCGGCCGTCCGATGGTGCGTATGTGCTTTTCGAGGGGATCGTGCGCGATCATCACGCCGGGAAGGCAGTGACCTCGATCTACTACGACGCCTACCGGCCGATGGCGGAGAAGGAGCTCGCGAAGATCGTTGAAGACGTGCGGCGCGAGTTGCCCGGCTGCGCGATCGACGCGGTGCATCGCCTCGGGCTGCTGCAGGTCGGCGAGTCGTCGATCGCAATCGTCTGCGCATCTCCTCATCGCGCTGAAGCGTTCACCGCGTGCCGCATGATGATCGATCGAATCAAGGTTACGGTGCCGATCTGGAAGAAGGAGCGCGGTCCCGGCGGCGAGGAATGGGTCGGCTGGCAAGGACAGTGAGCTCCGACGGTGCCGGTTACAGGCTCGTGCCACCTTTGGCTGGAGCGTGCTGGCGTCGCTGATTCGATGCAGAATGGTGCAAACAAAACCCGCGCCGTCATCGAACGGATCCCAGCCATGTTCAGGTTCTCGATTCTGCTGTTGTCGATGTTCTTCGTTGCACAAGCTGCTCCTGCGCTGGATCTGAAGCTCGGGCGAACCGAGATCACTCGCGCCTCGGTCGTCGCCGCGATGAACGCGATTCGCGCGGATCATCAACTTCCGCCTCTCCGCGACGACGACCGTCTCGATGCCGCGGCCGACGATCGAATGCGCGATATGGAGAACAACGGTTACTGGGGCCATGTCTCGCCCGACGGCCGCTCGCCGTTCGTTTGGCTGCCGATCCATGGCTATCTCTACAGCAACGCGGGGGAGAATCTCGCCTCCGGTTTCGAGACCACGGAGGTCCTCCTTGCATCGTGGATGGAATCGGAGGGCCACCGCGAGAACATTCTCTCGATCGTGTTCCGGGACTGTGGCGTGGCCATCATCGACGGCTCGACCCTGGGCCGAGCAAGCGGACGGTCCGTGGTAGTCCTCTTTGCGCGGGCCCGGGCTGAGTGAGTGTTTGTCTCGGCACTGCCGTGCGGATGGTCTTTACGGGGCAAGCAAAGCTCGGTGTCACACCACGCGCATAGACGGGTCTCGCTCGCGCTTCCATGCCAGCAGACCGCCGCCTAGGTGCGTAGCGCGATCGAAGCCCGCTTCGCGCAGAATGCTCAGCGCGCGCCCACTGCGTCCGCCGCTGCGACAATAGAGCACGATCTCGGCGTCTCGCGGAAGAGACGGCAGCGCGTCCTGCAATGTGCCCATCGGGATGTGACGGGCCCCGGCCAAGTGTCCGGCGCTCCACTCGTAGGGCTCGCGAATGTCGACGAGGACGATTCCTTCTCCTCGCTCGAGCATTGAGGCGAGCTCATCGGGCGTCAGCTCGTCGGCGGACGCTCGTGGGTGCGCCGCGGCGGGATTACAGAAACTCTCGTAGTCGATAAGCGCCTTGATCGTCGGGGCCTCGCCGCAGACCGCACAGTCCGCGCTCTTGCGAACGACGAGTTGACGGAACGACATGCGAAGCGCGTCAAAGAGCAGAAGCCGCCCGGCGAGCGTCTCGCCAATCCCGGCGAGCAATTTGATGGCCTCGATTGCCTGGATCGTTCCGATGACTCCTGGCAGGACGCCGAGAACTCCGCCCTCAGCACACGACGGGACGAGGCCCGGTGGTGGAGGCTCCGCGTAGAGGCATCGATAACACGGCCCATCCTTCGTCGCGAACACGGACGCCTGTCCCTCGAAGCGGTAGATCGAGCCGTAAACATTCGGTTTGCCGAGCATCACGCAGGCGTCGTTGACGAGATAGCGCGTCGGGAAGTTGTCAGTGCCGTCTACGACGACATCGTACCGAGCGAGAATGTCCAGCGCGTTCTGTGAGGTCAGGGCAACCTGGTGTGCCTCGATCGCGATCTCGGAGTTCAGATCGCGAAGGCGGCCAACCGCCGCGTCGAGTTTCGGCCGCCCGACTTGGCTGGTCGCGTAAAGTACCTGTCGCTGTAAGTTGGTGACATCGATGACGTCGAAGTCGATCAGCCCGCTCCTGCCGACGCCCGCCGCAGC
>DASQGS010000479.1:0-3577 GCA_035632455.1 Thermoanaerobaculia bacterium
GCTCCGCCGCGAGGATTACTGGAGCAAGAAGCCGTACATCCCCAACGTCATCCTCAAGGTGGTCGTCGACGATTCCACGGCATGGAACGCGGTCCAGCGCGGCGACGTCGACGAGACGATCATCACCTCCGACATGTGGGCCAAGGCCTCGCCAAGACCGGACCTTCAGCGCAAGCTCGAGTTTCGCCGCTTCTACACGCTGACCTACAACTTCGTGGCTTGGAACAATCGCGACCCCATTCTCTCCGACCGCCGCGTGCGCCGGGCACTCGCGAAATGCATCGATCTCAAGTCGCTGATCAACAACCTCTATCACGGAACGGCGCGGGCCATGACCGGACCGTTCACGCCCGATCAGTTCGCGTACAACCCGAGCGTCCCGGCGATCGGCTACGATCCCGACGGCGCACGGGCGGATCTCAACGCCCTCGGCTGGCTCGACACCGACGGCGATGGCATCCTCAACGATAAGCAGAAAAGACCGCTGAAATTCGACATGCTGGTCTTCGGAGGAAGCGGCGCGGCGGTGCCATTCGCGCAGATCTACCAAGCCGAGCTCAAGCGCATCGGCGTGCAGCTCAACATCGTTCAGCTCGACCCGTCGACCGTGTTCCAGCGCCTCCTCTCAGGCAACTTCCAGTCCTGCTATCTTTCCTTCGACCTTGATCCCGATCCCGACGTCTTCGCCATCTTCCATTCATCGGCAATCCCTCCGCACGGCCAGAACTTCGCCCGCTACTCGAATCCTGAGGTTGATAAGCTGATCGACCTCGGCAGAACCACGCTCGATCGCCCGAAACGGATCAAGATCTATCAGCAACTTCACGAGCTCATCGCCGACGATCAACCCTGCACGTGGACTTTGCAGGTGTCGGTCAAATGGGCCATCAACCGGCGCGTGCGCAACGTGAAGGAGAGCAAGGGAAAGGGCCTCTTCCTCTGGTATCCGGGCGAGCTCGATTGGTGGCTGGCGAAGGACCGCACGCGCGAAGGAGATCAGAAGCGGCGATAATCGCGCCGTGCTGACGTACCTCGCGCGCCGGTTGCTCTACGCCGTCCTGACGTTCTTCGGCATCACCATCGCTGTCTTCGCGCTGGTCCACGCCGTGCCCGGCGATCCGATCGCGTTCTTCATCGGCAAGAACGCTTCCGCGCATCTCTCTAACGCCGCGATCGACGCCATTCGTCACGAATACCATCTCGATCGGCCGATTCCCGAGCAATATCTCTGGTGGCTTCGCGGCGTCGTGACCCTCGACTTCGGGCGCTCGATCGTCGATCACCGCGACGTCGCCGAGCGAATCCTCGAGAAGCTGCCGAATACGTTCCAGCTCAACGTGATCGCGCTTCTCGTTGCCGCGATCGCCGGCGTTCCGCTCGGGTTGTGGTCGGCCACGCGGTCGGGCCGCTCCGCCGAGCGCGGGTCGGCGGTCTTTTTCTTCCTTCTCTACTCGCTCCCGAGCTTCTGGGTGGCCTTGCTGCTCGTGCGTTTGTTCTCCGTCCGCTGGCAGGTTCTGCCGCTGATCGGAATGGTCTCTGATGACTACGCCGAGATGAGCGCCGGCGCGCAGATCCTCGACCGTGTTCGCCATCTGCTCCTGCCCGTCGTGACACTCAGCTACGCTCAGGTCGCGGTCCTGGCGCGCTTTTCGAAGTCGGCATTCGTCGAGGTCATCAGCCAGGATTTCATCACCACGGCGCGTGCCAAGGGCGCGGGCTCCGCGGTCGTCCTATGGCGCCACGCGTTCCGCAATGCGCTGATGCCGCTGATCACGCTCCTCGGCCTGACGATTCCTTATCTCATCTCCGGCAGCGTCATCGTCGAGCAGATCTTTCAGTGGGACGGCGTCGGCCGGCTCTACTTCGACTCGATCATGCTCCGCGACTATCCCACTGTGCTCGCCCTGAGCGTCGCAACGGCGGTCGTCACACTCTTTGCAAGCGTGCTTGCCGACCTGCTGTATGCGATCGCCGATCCGCGCGTGCGCCTCGAGGGACGCCGGCGATGACGCGGCCAGTAGAGGGTGCGAGCCGCGAGACCTGGCGTCGATTTCGCCGGAGCCGGCTCGCCGCGGGTGCGCTCGTCTACATCGGACTGGTCACGCTGATCGCGATCGCGGCGCCGCTCCTCGCGAATCGAAGACCGCTCGCCGAGCGCACCACGGCAGGATGGCGATTCCCGGCCTTCTCCAGCTTGAGCGCCGACATCGATGCGCCCCCCACCTCGGAGCGCGTTCTCTTCGCCATCAACGCGCCGGTGCCGTTCTCGCCGAACATCCCGGACGTCGCTCATCGTCTCGAGTCGCCGAGCGACTTGCATCGCCTCGGGACAGACGACGTCGGCCGCGACGTGTTGGCGCGAATGATTTTCGGCGCGCGCGTCTCCCTGGCGGTCGGGCTGACGGCGACAGCCATCGCGTTCCTGGTCGGCTCGTCCCTCGGTGCGATCGCCGGCTACTACGGGCGCGCCGCGGACTGGATCGTCTCGCGGCTGATCGAAGTCGTCCTCTGCTTCCCGTTTCTCTTCCTAGTCCTCGCGATCGTGGCGCTGTTCCGCCCGTCGGTCTGGACGATCATGATCGCGCTCGGGCTGACTTCCTGGACCACCGAAGCCAGGCTCGTCCGCGGCGAGCTCCTGCGAATCCGCGAGATGGAGTTCGCGCAGGCGGCGCGTGCGAGCGGCGCGAGCGACGCCAGGATCATCTTCCGTCACCTTCTCCCGAACGCCCTCGCTCCGGTCCTCGTGTCGGCTAGCTTCGGCGTCGCATCGGCGATCCTCATCGAGTCCGCCCTCTCCTTTCTGGGTTTCGGCGTCCCAGTGCCGACCGCTTCCTGGGGCAGCATCCTCGGTACGGCAGAGCTCTACATCGACTACGCCTGGTGGCTCGCGCTCTTCCCCGGCATCGCCATCTTCACCACGGTCGCCGCGTTCAACATTGTGGGAGACCGGTTCCGCGAGGCGATCGATCCGAGAAGCGCGTGAAGAAGGCCTTACACGCTGACGGCCACCGGCAATCGCGCCTTGAGCGATTCGAGCACTGGTGGCGGGACGAGGCGGGCGACGTCGCCGCCGAGGCGGAAGACCTCTTTGATCAGGCGCGAGGAGACGTACGTGAACTCGACCGCCGGAATCATGAAGATGGTCTCGACGCTGTTCTGGAGCTCGCGGTTCATCAGCGCCATCTGAAGCTCGTATTCGTAGTCGGAGATGGCGCGGATTCCGCGGACCACGACGCTCGCGTCCATCGTGCGCATGAAGTCGACGAGCAGCCCTGAGAACGACCGTGTCTCCACGCTCGGCATGTCGCTCGTGCATCGGGCGATGAGCTCCATCCGCTCGGCGACGGAGAAAAGGGGCGCCTTCCCCTCGTTTTCCAGCACCGCCACGACCAAGCGATCGAACAGCCGCGTGCCGCGGCGGATGATGTCGAGATGCCCATTCGTCAGCGGATCGAATGAGCCCGGGTACACGGCGGTGCGCATGACGGGGTCATGGTAGCAGGTTGCAGTGATCAGTGGTCAGTGGTCGGTGGTCGGTGCCGCATGGTCCGTTTGGCGCGGCATATTCAGCGTCCTC
>DASQGS010000480.1:0-7962 GCA_035632455.1 Thermoanaerobaculia bacterium
GGAGGTAATGGGTCGTCATTAACGAGTAGTCGTGGAGGGTCCATCCTGACCTTTGAATCTCCTCGGCAAGCAGATCGAGAAACAGGAGCCGGTCGGCGTCGTCGCGGAAGACCGGAATGCCGTCGTTGCCTTGAGACATGACGTGATGAAGGGCGCCCGGATACTCGACACGCGGTTGCCTGGCCATACGCAACCGAGGCTACCTCGGAATGTGGCGGAATCCGAGGAATCGCCCGAAACAGGCCAAAAACCTCCTCGGAATGGAAAGAAAACGGTGAAGAATCTACGAGGCGTGGAGACGGGGGCGGGGAGCGAAAAGGGAAGACCTGACCCCGAGAAAGTGACGCACTGAAGAGCGAAGATCGTCCCCCCAGGGATTCGCCTCACGAAAAGGTGAGGAGCGCGAGAGGCTGCGTCCAGCGGAGTTGGCCGTCAGATGCAGTTAGCAGTGAGAAGCTAGAGCTAGTCGGCGCGCTTATGTATGTCTCAACGGCTTTAGACGCTACGAACGCAGCGCCGGATAGTGGCCGCAATGGTCGCACCCAGGACATCGGCGCGAATGAAAGCTACAGCAGCGATGTTAGCACTTGCTGCACCGATTAGAGCTTTCCCGGCGAGTTCTAGTCCCGTGGAAGCCATAGGTCACGCGCTTGTTCGTCTAGTTCGATTCGCACGGCTTCGGCTTCGGCTCGAAGTCTGGCTAGCAAGTCTGCAAAGTTCGCGTCGGTTGGGAGACCGTCATATTCGCCGGCAACCTTCAGAAGATGTGCGTGATGCGCTGCTCGCCGTACCGAGCCTGCGGTGCCCTCTAACTGCTTTAGCTTGTTAACCGTGGCCTTAATCTCGTCACCTCTCTCCTCACTTCCTCGGATTCATCAGCGACAACACAGCACCGATGAGCCCCAGCACACCGCAGCCGATCCAGACAAGGTTTGGGTTATTGGCGTAGACGCGCGTGCCGATCGTCGGGCCGAGGATCATGCCGAGGCTCCAGGTCAGGACCCACATGCCCATGTAGCGGCCGCGGTATTGCTCCGGCGCGAGGCCGGACACGTAGGCGCCGGTCACTGGTGAGCTCACCATCTCGCCCAGCGTCCAGATCACGACCGTCGCCGCGAGCGCCGGGACGTTGTGCGCGAGGCCGGTGAGAGCAAACCCGAGGCCGGCCAGCGCGTAGCCGAGAGCGATCATCGAGCGAACCGGGAACCGCTGCGTCCAGGCTGTGATGATCAGCTCGAAGAGCACGATGAGCACGCCGTTCATGGAGATCAGCATTCCGTAGGTGGCGTTCGACAGACCCTGAGCCTTGACGTGTAGCGCGAACGTCGAACCCATCTGGAAGTCGACGCTGGTGATGCACACCGAGGCGAAGAGGAAAATGACGAAGGCGCGATCTCGCGACGCGGCGACGAACGCTTCGCCGAAGCGCTCGCGCGTTGGATCGCTTCGCAGGCCGTGAGGGAGAGCGAGCAGGGCGATGATGCCGTAAGCGAATGAAGTCAGGGCGTCGCCGAGGAAGAGGTAGAAGAACGAATGTCCGGCGAGGAAACCAGCCGTCGCCGGTCCGGCTGCGAATCCGAGGTTAATCGCGAATCGATACATCCCGAACGCTGCGACTCGCTTCCCGGCCGGCACGAGATCGCCGATCAGCGCCGTTGCCGCCGGGCGATAGAGCTCGCCGGAGAGGCCGGCGAACCACGTCAGCGGCAGAATCGCCGTAAGCCCCGAGGCCTGCGACAGTGCGAGCATCGACGTCCCGGCGGCGAACATGGAGAGGACGATCGTGTTGCGCCGGCCGATCCGGTCGGCGAGGTGTCCGCCGAGCAGCGATGCGCAGAGATGCCCCGCGCCATACGCGGCGATGGCCAGTCCCGCGTCGCCTACGGTGTAGCCGCGCCGGGTGAGATAGATGACCAGGAACGGCACGACGAACGTGCCGAAGCGATTGACGAAGGTGCCGCCGAAGAGGATCCACGCCGGCGCCGGAAGCGCTCGAAGATTGTCGCGAAAGGTGGAACGGCCGGTCCTCGTTTCCATCGGAAGCCCGTGATGATACATGTGGCCGAACTTTGTAAGTTCGGCCACGGAGCTTGGCAGGATGTCCATCAAGAACATCCAAACTCCGGCGCCGAAATTACGAGCTCATTACGGCTGGGCGATGGCAGCAAGCCTGCCAAGAGCCAGGGCCGAACATGCAATTCAATGTTCGGCCACTACGGCTACTCCGCCCCGTCCGGCGGCGCGATCCCCAGCAGCGATGAAACGTATCTCGCGATCTCGGTCTGCCGTGCCTCGGGCAGAGTCTTGCGCTGGACGCCGCGGCCGCGCGCGGCCAGAACGGTGTGCAGCTCGGGATGCTGATTGAGGCCGCCGTGCTGTCCCGAGTAGAGCGGCTTGATGAAGGCATCGCCGAGGGCGCTGGAGAGCGCGAAGCGGGGGAATGCATACGCGACGATGTCGCCGTTGTTCGGATGCGTGCGCGCCGTCCGCCGCTCAACGCTCTCGAATACCGCCGAGCCGTCGGGCGCACGGAGGTCCGTCAACATCTTGATCACCTGCTCCTCTTCCGCCGCGCCGGCACCTCCGAAACGGTAGATCAGGGCGACGCTTCCGCCGGCGTAAGCGGCGAAGTGGCTCTCCTCTGCGAGCCTGCCGTTCTGTTCCTTCGCAAAGCCGCGGTCGACGAGGATGCGGTTGAGTCGCACCTCGGTGTCGATTGTGCTGAAGCCATGATCTCCCGTGATCACGAGGGCGTCGCGGGCGGGGTCGAGCGTTGCCCCGACCGACGCCACGGCGCGGTCGAACGCCGCCAGCGCCCGTCTGCGGACTTGATCGCTCGCGGCTTGCGCCTCCGCGAGCGGCTCGCGCGAACCGGCTGGCACGCTGTGAAACTGGTGATTGGCCTGATCGAGAATCGGTTGATACGCGAGGAGCAGGTCGAACGGCATCCGCCGGATCGCGAGCAGGGTCGTATCGGTGAGGTATTGCGAGAAGCGATCCAGTTGTTCGCTGAAGGTTTCGGCATCGATCCCCGGACGACCTGACAGCCGCTCGCGAAAGCTGATCTCGTCGGGAGGCGAAGGCCAGAAGCCGGCTTCGTCTTCGATCATCCGCCGAAAACTCTCAGGAAAGCCCTCGGTTCGGGCGATGCTGCCCATGTACACCGTTACGTGTTCAAGAGACGGATCGGTGCGCAGCAGCTTCGACCACGAGCCGTACAGCGAGCTGGCGCCGGCCGCTTCGACTCTGACCGCGACGCGGAACCATCCCTTGGTGTCGGTCGGAGTCTCGGTGCCCGCGATCTCGACGACGAGGAGATCGTAGTTCACGACGTGGTCGTCCGTCGTGTCATAGGCGACGAGATCGACGTCCTGATGGGCGCGGTCCTGCGGCAGCGCCCAGACGAGCCGTGCGCGGACGATGGGACTGAACGATGGGTGCCGCGGGCGAGCCGAGGCATTCCATCCCGGCGGCAGCCACTCGGCGCGGAAATCGCCACGCGTCAGGTCGATGACCCGGCCGGCCGCGAGCGGCTTCGTGTAGATGAGCCCCCAATCGGCGCCGCGCTGCGGCGTCGCGTCGTCGACGGTCGGAAAGTCGAGCGAGCCAGTTCGTTTGCCTTGCCGCCGCGCGGCTTGCAGCAGCGTCTCCGTCGTGAAGCCGGTGTAGAAGCCGTCCGCAACCTGATCCAGCGGCGTTCCCGGCAGGTGGAACTTGTTCGCGACGATTCCAGTAACCTCTGGCGCCGCGCCGGTGATCATCGAGACGTGTGTGGCCGCGGTGACGGTGGGATTCACCGGGATGATGCGCTGGACGAAGGTCCCCTCGGCCGCAACCCGCGCGAAGCCGTCGGGAGACAAGGTGCCGCGCGACTCGGTAATTGCATCCGCAGCGAGCCCATCGAACGACATCAGCACGACCCGGTCGGCAACAGCCGACGCGACGAGCCGCGGCGCGGCAGCTTGAGGAGGAGCAACCTTCGGAGCGAGCGACGCGGGGTTTGTGCAGGCTGCGAGGCAAAGCGCGATGTATGGCAGCAAGCGCGCCAAGGGTCGATTCATGGCCGCGGAAGAGTACTCGATGAAGGACGGGATTTGAGCGCCAAATGTCATCCTGAGCCGCGTAGACGGCGAAGGATCTTGGGCGAGATCGTGACCGATCGGTCCGATCCGTCTGATCGGTCCGATGAATCACCGAGACGCGCTCCCTCTATTTCAAGCTCGCGAGCACCTGGTCGCGGTACTGCTTCGCTTTGGCGATGACGGCGGGGACATTGACGGTTCGGATCTTGTGATTGCGCATCAGAATCCTGCCGTCGACGATGGTCGTGACGACCGAGCTGCCTGAGGCGGCGTAGACGATCGCGGATTCAACGGAGTAGACCGGCTGCACCTTCGGCTGCTGGAGGTCGATGATCACGACGTCGGCGCGCTTGCCCTTTTCGAGCGTGCCGATCTTGTCGTCGAGGCCGAGGACGCGAGCGCCGCCGATCGTGGCCATCTCCAAAACGTCGCGGGCGCTGAGTGCCTTCGGATCGCCGAGCGATACCTTTTGCAGCCGGGCCGCGCTCGCCGCCTCTTCGACCATGTCGAGGTTGTTGTTCGAGCCGGCCGGACCGTCGGTTCCAAGGCCGACGTTGACGCCAGCCTTGCGCATGGCTACGACCGGCGCCACGCCAGAGGCCAGCATCTGGTTGCTCTCCGGACAGTGCGCGACGCCGGTGCGCCTGGCGGCGAACGTGCTGATCTCGTCGGGAGTCAGCCAGACTCCGTGGGCGGCGATGACGTCGTGAGCGAGAAAGCCGATCGAGTCGAGGTACTGTCCCGGCGTCATACCGTCGTGCTCTTTCTTGATCTGCTCGATCTCGTTCTTTGTCTCTGAGACGTGAATGAGGATCGGGATGCCGAGCTCGGCGGCCAACCTGCGCACTTGTTGGAGGTGCTCGCGCGACACGGTGTAGGGCGCGTGAGGTGCGATGGCGGCGGTGATGAGGCCATCGCCTTTGAACTGGCCGGCGAACGTGCGGACGTAAGCCATCGCGGCGTCCCAGGTCTTGTTGTCGGGCGCCGGGAAGTCGAGCACGGTCTCGCCGAGAACGCCGCGCAGCCCGGCCGCGCGCGTCTCGCGGGCGATGTCGGCCTCGTAGTAGTACATGTCGGCGAACGTGGTGGTGCCGGAGGCGATCATCTCCGCGGCCGCGAGCCTCGTGCCCCACTTGACGAAGTCGCGATCGACATTCTTGGCCTCGGCCGGGAAGATGTAGTTGTGCAGCCAGTCCATCAGATCGCGGTCGTCGGCGATGCCGCGAAAGAGCGTCATCGGCACGTGCGTGTGGGCATTGACGAAGCCAGGCAGTACGGCCATTCCGGCGGCGCGGATCGTCTGTTTCGGCGCGTAGAGGCCGTCGACCTCGGAGGATTTGCCGACCGCGACGATGGCGCCACGATCGATGGCCACCGAGCCGCCCTCGATGTTCGCGCCGCTCATCGTCAGCACGGTTCCGCCGGTGATGAGCAAGTCGATCTTCCTCGGCGCTTTAGGCGCTGCGAGGGCGACCGAGGCCGCGATGGAGAGGAGAAAAACGACGACGACGTTTCGAGCGCGCATCCGACCTCCGAGGGAGCGCGATTGTAGCATCGGGATTGACGGGACCGATCGGACGGATCGGACAGATCGGACCAATCGAAATTCTGCCGGACAGGCTGCTAGACTTCGCAATCGCATGATCACCTATCTCACCGTGCGCAACCTGGCAATCGTCGAGGAGCTTGCGATCGAGCCGGGGCCGGGACTGAACGTGCTGACCGGCGAGACCGGAGCTGGGAAGTCGCTGCTGATCGACTCGCTCGAGTTTCTCCGAGGGGCGCGTGGATCGACGGAGATGATTCGGGCGGGCACCGACAAGATGTCGGCCGAGGCCGTGTTTCTCTTGCCCGCCAGCAGCGGGCCGGCACTGCAGGCGCTCAGCATCGACGCCGGCGCGGCTGATGGCGGCGAGGTCGAGGTGATCATCCGGCGCGAGATCGCGGCGAACGGGCGCGGCCGGGTGCTGATCAATGGCTCGCCGTTATCCGTGCGCGAGCTCTCCGAGGCCGCGGACGCCATTCTCGAGATTCACGGACAGCACGATTCGCATCAGCGCGTCGCGGGCCAGAACTACCGGGAGCTGCTCGACGAGTTCGCGGGCGTTGACGATCTCGTGGAATCGACGCGCACCGCGTATCGCGATTGGAAGGCGGGCGCGACGGCGCTCCAGGATCTCCTCGGCGTCCAGCGCGATCGCGCGCTGCGCATCGACCTCCTGCGGTACCAGATCGACGAGATCTCGGCCGCGAAGCTCGATCCAGCCGAGGAGCCGGCGCTTCGTGCCGAGAAGAATCTGCTCGCCCACGCCCGCGAGACCATCGAGGCCACGGCCGGAGCCTTCCAGCTCCTCGAGGAGGACGAGACGTCGGCGCTGTCGCAGCTCGCGCGCGCCGGCCATCTCCTCCAGCCCCTGGCCGGACAAGTTGCCGACGTTCGCCAGCTCGCCGAGGAGTTGCAGGAGATCGCCTATCGACTGCAGGACGCGGCGCGCGCATTGGGCCAACTCAGCGAGTCGGTTCGCCATGATCCGAAGCGTCTCGAAGAGGTGGAGGACCGGCTGGTCACGATCGACCGCCTGAAGAAGAAGTACGGTGGCTCGGTCGAAGCCGCGCTCAAGCATCTCGCCGAGATCTCGGATGAGCACGAGCGTCTTGCCGACTTCGAGACCAGCGTGGAGAAGCTTCAGGCCGCTGAGCAGCAGCGTTTCGACGCCTATCGCTCGTTCGCGGAGTCGCTGTCGGCAAAGCGGAAGCAGACGGCGCCGCGCTTTCAGTCCGGCATTCAGAAAGAGCTCGACGACCTGGCGATGGAGCGGACGACGGTGCGTATCTCCGTCGGCACGGCCGGGGAGTCGGGCTCTCGTTTCGTCCTTGCGGATCAGCCGACCGCGTTCGGCGAGGAAGGCTTCGATCGAATCGAGATTCTGATTGCGCCGAACCGCGGAGAGGAGCCGAAGCCGATGCAGCGCATCGCCTCGGGCGGCGAGCTGTCGCGCATCCAGCTTGCCATTGCCGCGGCGCTGTTCAAGGCCTCGCGCCGCGGTGCCGCGGCGACGCTGGTCTTCGATGAGATCGACGCCGGCATCGGCGGCCGTGTCGCCGAGGTGGTCGGCCGGAAGTTGCAGGAGCTTGCGGCGCGCAACCAAGCCATCTGCGTCACGCATCTCCCACAGATCGCGAGCTTCGCCACGACCCACTTTCAGGTTTGGAAGGAAGACGCCGGCGGCCACACCCGCGCCCGCATTCGAAAGCTCGAGGAGCCGGAGCAGCGGGTCAACGAGCTCGCGCGCATGCTGGGCGGCGCGTCGATCACGGCATCGGCGGTGACGCACGCCCGCCAGTTGCTGGAGTCGGCGCAGGGAAAGAGTGCAAAGAAGAAGCCGGTCCGGGCGTGAAGAAGTGATTAGTGGTCAGTGGTCAGTTGGGCGACGTTGGACTTGCTACTGAATGCCGGCGGCCCGATGGGGTGGAGCGCGGCTCAGGATGGAAATCGGTCGATGATCTTCCCCATTACGTTGCCACCCACGATCGATCAAATCTCGACGATCGTCGAGGCGCTGACCCGCGGCGGTGTCGTCCTGATGCCGGCGGACACGATCTACGGGCTGCATGCTGTGGCCACGAACGATGCGGCGGTGGAGCGCATCGCGGCGATGAAGGGACGCGAGGACGTCAAGCCGTTCGTGGTCCTCGGCGCTTCGGTCTCGCAGATCGAGACGCTCGGCGTTGCAATCCCGCAGGATGTGCGGAGTGTTCTCGATTCTCTCTGGCCCGCTCCACTGACGGCCATCCTTCCGCTCCGCGCGCCCGTCGCGGCGAGCCGCGGCGCGGCGACGTTGGCGGTCCGGATTCCCGCGCCTTTCTGGGTTCGAACGCT
>DASQGS010000481.1:0-23129 GCA_035632455.1 Thermoanaerobaculia bacterium
GTCCGACTACAAGTGGCACTGGCGCGTTCACATAGGTCTATGGGCTGCTTTTACTGCAAGCAAGCTCCCCGGTGATTTTGTCGAGTGCGGCGTCAACCGTGGTTTTCTGAGCTCCGCGATCATGGAGTTTCTCAATTGGGACTCTCTGAACAAGACCTTCTATCTTCTTGACACGTTCAACGGTCTGGACCTGCGACAGGTGTCGGCGGAGGACCGTCATTCTGGAGCGATTAAAAAGAACGCATCAGCCATCGAGAGTTCGTTCTATGTCCGAGGCGTTGAGTCTGTGGAGGCGAATTTCGCTCAATGGAAGAACACGCGGATCGTCGCAGGTAGTATTCCGGGAACACTGGAGCGTGTCCAGTCGAAATGCGTCGCCTATCTTCATCTGGACATGAACTGCTCACAACCGGAGGTAGCGGCTCTGCGGTATTTTTGGGATCGATTGGTTCCCGGAGCCATCGTACTTCTCGACGATTATGCCTATTATGGCTATGAATCGCAGAAGCATGCCATGGATGATTTTGCGAAGACAAAGGATGTGATGATCGCATCGCTTCCGACAGGCCAGGGACTGCTCGTGAGACCGCCTGACTGATCGGAACATGAGCATGAAATCGGCATGACTCTGCCTCTGGCGCGAAAAGCGGCAGCGAGCTGCCGCACTCCAAAGTGAACCCCACCTGAACGCGGCATTCACAGCCAGTTCAGCGGCGCGGTCCCAGACTGCGCGGCATGATCACTCTGTCAGGTGTAGTCAAGTCCTTCGACACTCCGGCTGGGATCTTTCCGGCGCTGCGCGGCATCGATCTCGAGATCGACAAAGGCGAGCTCGTGGCCGTCGTCGGGAAATCGGGCAGCGGCAAGTCGACGCTGCTGAACATGATCGCCGGCATCGACCGCCCGTCGGCCGGCTCGGTGAGCGTCAGTGGCACGGCCATCCAGGGGCTGACGCACAACCAGCTCGCCGCGTGGCGCGGGCGCAACGTCGGCATCGTGTTTCAGTTTTTCCAGTTGCTGCCGGCTCTGACGGTCATCGAGAACGTGATGTTGCCGATGGACTTCTGCGGCGCGATCCCGGCCCGCGAGCGGCGGAAGCGCGCGCTCGATCTTCTCGGACGCGTCGACATCGCCGCGCACGCGGCGAAGCTGCCGTCCGAGCTCTCGGGCGGGCAGCAGCAGCGGGCGGCGATCGCGCGGGCTTTGGCGAACGATCCGCCGGTGGTCCTCGCGGACGAGCCGACCGGGAACCTCGACTCCGCTACGAGCGCTGACATCTTCCAGCTTTTCGCCGAGCTTGGCGATGACGGCAAGACCGTTGTCGTGGTCACGCACGAGCGCGATGCCGGCTCAGTGGTCGATCGCGTCATCACACTCATCGACGGGAGTGTGGCCCCATGATCGCTCCCCGCTGGCGGAAAGTCCTTCGCGACATCGCGGAAGCGCCCGGCCGGGCCACGCTCTCCGTAGTCGCGATGGCTGCCGGCGTCTTCGGAATCGCCATGATTCTGACGTCGTACGCGATCATGACCCGCGAGCTCGCCAGGTCCTACGCCGAGACGCGGCCTGCCTCGGCGACGTTGCACGTTCACGATCTCAACGATGAGTTGCTCGCGTCGGTGCGCCGATTTCCAGGAGTCCTCGACGCCGAATCGCGGCCCGTCATTTTCGCGCGAATGCGCGTTGGCGAGGATGAGTGGGTCCCGCTGGTGTTGTACGTCGTGCCGGATTTCAACGACCTCCGGATGGACCGCTTCACGCGCAGCAGCGGAGCGTGGCCTCCCGGCGATGGCGAGATCCTCGTGGAGCAATCGTCGCTGCCGGTCGCGCGGGCCGCCGCCGGCGACAGCGTGACGATGCGAACGCCGGGCGGCATCGAGCGCTCCCTTCGAATCTCCGGCATCGTGCACGCGCCGGGCCTCGCTCCCGGTTGGATGGAGCACAGCGTGACCGGATACGCCGGCTTACGATCGATCGCGCGGGCGGATGCACAGGCCGAGACGTCGAGGCTCAGCGTCATCGTCGCCGGCAACCAGCTCGACGAAACGCACATCCGCGAGGTCGTGGGGCGGCTGAAGAACTCGCTGGAAAGCCAGGGCCACAAGGTCGCATTCGTCGACGTGCCACCGCCGGGCCGGCATCCGCACGCCGATCAGATGGACACGTTCCTCTTTCTCCTCGGTGCATTCGGCGCGCTCACGCTCGTACTCAGCGCCGTGCTCGTCGCCAACATGATCCACGCCCTCCTGACCGAGCAGATCCGCCAGGTGGGAATCATGAAGGCGATCGGCGCGACGACGAACCAGATCGCGGCGCTCTACCTCGGTCAGGTGTCGATCCTTGCGACCGCAGCGCTCTGCATCGGCATGCCGCTGGGATACGCAGCGGGCCGCGGCTATGCGCGGTTCGCCGCAGGCATTCTCAACACCACGATCGTGAATGCCGCGGAGCCGCTCTGGGCGATCGCGATTCAGATCGCGGTCGGCCTCGGCCTGCCGCTGTTCATGTCGCTCGGCCCCGTTGCCGCCGTATCGCGCATCACGATCCGCGAGGCGCTGAACAACGATGCCGGCCATCGGCCGTTCGGATCGCGCGCCTTCGACCGATGGCTCGCCAGGATCGCCTGGGTGCCGCGGCCGCTGATGCTCTCGCTGCGGACCACGCTTCAGAGGCGCGGACGGCTGCTGCTGACCATCGGCACACTCGCGGCGGGAGGCGCGGTCTTCATCTCGGCGCTGAACGTCGCGGCTGCCTGGACGCGAGTGATCGATCAGGACTATCGCTCGAGGCCGTACGACGTCGACGTTCGTTTCGCCGAGCCGTATCAGGTTGCGAGGATTGCAAACATCGTCGCCGGCGTGCCCGACATCGCGCGCGCTGAATACTGGCCCGAGGTCAACGCCGACATCGTCGGAGCAAGTGGCGCGGCCGACATCCGCGGCCGATTGGTCGGCCCGGAAGCGAGTACGCCGCTCCTCCGCCTCCGAATGCTGGAAGGGCGATGGCTGGCGAGCGGCGACGAGGACGTCGTGGTGATCAACCAGAACGTGCAGGCGAGCGTGCCGTGGCTGCACGCTGGCGGTCCCATCGGCCTGCGCATCGGCGGGAAGGAGCTGACCTGGCGCGTGGCCGGGATTGCCAAAGAGCTCGGGCATGGAGCCGGACAGATGTACGCGCCGCCTCGCTCGATCCTCCGCGCCGCGGGCCAAACGGGCGATGCGACGCGCACGGTGCGGGTCGTGACGCGGCAGCACGACATCGCGTCGCAGACTGCGACGGCGCGGGCGATCGAACGCGCGCTCCAGCGCGACGGGATCAAGGCATCGCTCATTCAGAGTCTTGCCGACCGGCGCAAATCATTCGAGGATCACCTCGTGATCATCAAGAGCGCGCTGGTCTTCGCCGCGACGCTTGTGGTCATCGTGGGCTGCCTCGGCCTGACGATCACGCTGACGATCAACGTCATCGAGCGTACGCGGGAGATCGGCATCCTCAGCGCCATCGGCGCGACGCCGCGCACGATCTCGCGCTACGTCGTATTCGAAGGCGTCCTGATGGGCTTCCTGAGCTGGTGGCTCGCGATCATCGGCGCGATCCCATCGACGTACGTCATGAACGACATGGCCGGGCGCATGTTCACCAAGTCGTCGCTCGGCTTCCTGATGTCGCCCCTGGCGATCGTCATCTGGCTCGTGCTGGTCGTTGCGCTCGCTTCGCTGAGCAGCTTCGTCCCGGCACGGCGGTCATCTCGAATGGCAGCAAGGGAGGCACTCGCGTATGAATAAACGAACGCTTTGGATTCTGATCGCCGTCGTGGCGTTGATCGCAATCGCCGTGGCCCTCGGCGCGAGCGGGACGCTGTGGCAATGGCTGCTGGCGCTGCACGGGCGGCATTGACACCTCTCACCCGCATCGCGACTTCGCCATGGCCTTCGCGCATTGGTCGAGCGTGATGCAGCGGCATCCGCGGATTCGGGTCAGCGAGTCGCGCATGGCATCGATTCGCCTGGTCATGGCGTCGAGGTCGGCCAGCTTGGCCGTGGCCATCTCGTTCCATCGCGCTCCCGCTGAGGTGTCCTCGGGGAATCCGTCGAGCAGTCTTCGGATGTCATCGAGGCTGAACCCGGCATTCTTCGCGAACGCGATCAGCGCGAGGCGCTCCACGGCATCCTGGCTGTACACACGCCGGCCGCCGCTTCGGGTTAATGGCATGACGAGTCCGAGGGCCTCGTAGTAACGGATGGCCGAGGGGCGCAGACCGGCGCGTCGCGACACTTCGCCGATGCCGAGCTCGCTTGCTTCGTGCTGGCTCACGTTACTCACTCCATTTGTCGTACGCGTCAATGATCGCATGCGGCTCGCGTCAGATCGCGCTCGTAACGAACAGTTCACATCGGGGCCATTGACCTCAAGTTGGCTTGAAGTCCTAACGTGACTTGCGAAAGGAACGACCGATGAAAACAGCAATCCGTGCAATCACCATTCTCCTGCTCGCACTTTGCGGCGTGGCGACGGTGCAGGCGGCGCAACATCAACCACCCACCGAGGCTCTGAACTTCTGGGTATCGAATGCGGAGAGAGAAATCGTGCCCGCGGCGGAGGCGATGCCAGAGGAGAAGTACTCCTTCGCGCCCGCCGGCCCCGGGTTTGCTGGCGTTCGGACCTTCGCCGAACAAATCAAGCACCTGGCAGCGAACAACTACGCGATGTGCGCGCGCATGGCCGGCAGGAAGCCGACTCCGGATCAGGAAAGCGAGACAGGGCCGGAATCGGTCAGGAGCAAGGCCGAGATCGTGGATTACTTGAAGGGCTCGTTCGAAGCGCTCCATAAGAGCGTGGCGGCCCTCGAAGAGAAAGACCTGACGGTCCTGACCGACGGCAAGCACACTCCGGTCTGGCTCGTCATCGATGCTGTCTCGCACTCTTATAACCATTACGGCCAGATCGTTGAATACCTCCGAGCGAACAACATCATCCCGCCGGCCAGCCGGAAGTGACATTGAGAGAGGAGCACGACCATGAATCGACTTGCATGTTTGATCGTCTTCGCCATCGTAGTGCTTGCATCGTCAGCACAATCGGAAGATGCCTGCAAGACCCTCCCCGCCGCCAAGACGGCGGCAAAGAAAACGCACGAATCTCCGTTCGCCTGCGACTTGGCGGCCCTGACGCCGCAGCAGCGCAAGCGCCACTTCGACGAGCTTGGCCCGATCCTGAAAAGTCTCAAGACCGGCGTTCGCGAGCTTCCGGACGGCTACGAATTCCGGTACCCGTCGGATCCGAAGACCGTCGCACTGCTCGCGGAGTGGGCCTCGCAGGAGAGTCTCTGCTGTCCGTTCTTCGACATCTCTCTGCGGCTGGAGCCGGAGCACGGTCCGGCGTGGATGCGATTGACGGGACGCGCGGGGACGAAGGCGTTCATGAAGGCCGAGGCGCCGGAGTGGATCCAACAGTGAATCAGAACGCGTAGCCGAGGGTGATGAAATACGCGTACGGTTTCTCTCCCGGCTTGCGATTGAGCTTGTAGCCGACGTCGAATCGGATCGGCCCGACGGGCGAGAGGTAGCGCACGCCGGTGCCGATTCCGTAGCGCAGGTCTTCGAAGTGGATCGTGGAGTCGTGGTAGACGTTGCCGGCGTCGAAGAACAATCCGCCGCCGAACGAGCTGAAGATGGGGAAGCGGTACTCCACGTTCAGAAGCAAGAGACCATTGCCGCCGAGCGGAACGACGGTCCCGTCGGATGTGCGCGACAGCGTCGGCTGGCAGCCTTTGCCGATATCTTCCGGCCGGTCGCACAGCGTGCCGAGAAGATCGAGCGCGTAGGCCCGCTGCGAGTTCTCGCCGCCGGCGGTGAATCGCTCGGACAGCGGAACGGTGCTCGAGAGTGTGCCCGCGGCGCCGAACGGCTCGATCAGGCCGGCGCGCACCGAAAAGGCCAGCGTGCTGCGCGGCGAGGCCGGCAGATACCAAGAGCCTTGCACGAACTCTTTGGCGAAGTTCGTGCGGGCGTCGAACAGTGGGAACGCGTATTCGATCGAGGCGCTGGTGAAGAAGCCGCGATGCGGATTGATGGCGTCGTCGCGATGATCCCAGAAGAACGTCGGCGTGACGCTCGAGATCTTGATGTTCTGCAGCGACTTGTCGACGCCTGGAATCGGCGTTCCGCCGGCGGCGGCGGTGCAGACATCTCCCTTGATGCAATCCGAGAGCCGGTACTCATAGCGCAGCGACCATCGCGTCCGGTACTGAAGGACCTTCGCGGCCTCGACGAACACACCGCGCTGGCGGATGGTGGTCTCGCGGCGCGTGGCGTCGTTGCTCTGGAAGATCGTCAACTGGATCGGCACGTTGTAGCGGCCGATGTACGGCTCGCGATACGTGAGATACGCTTGCCGGTCATTCGTGCCCTCGATGGCCTCCAGGCCGAGGTACCGGCCGGTGCCGAACAGATTGCGATGCGAGATCGAGAACGCGCCGCGCGGTGTGAGCCGGTTCTGAGCGGACTGAATGCCCGACGACATGCCGATCGAGGCGGAGACGGTGAGATCCTTCCCTTCCTCGACCTGCATGACGACGTTGCGGCCGAAAGGCGACGCTCCCGCCGGCTCGGGATGAACGTCGACGCGTTGAAAGATGCCGAGGCGGTAGAGATTGCGTTGAGCGTCGAGTAAAGACGGATAGCTGAACGGATCGCCTAACGCGAGTCCGGCTTTGCGCAGAACGACCTTCGAGCTCGTGTAGGAGTTGCCGCGAATGACGATCTCTTCGATCTTGATCTTCGGCCCTTCGGCGATCGTGTAGGTGACGGCGGCGCCGGTGCGATCGGGTGTCGGTTCGACGTGCGTCGTGATCCTTGCCTCGGCGTTGCCGCGGTCGGCATAGAAGCTTTGCAACGCGGCCTGATCCTCGCGCATGAGTTGCGGATTCAGCGGCTGGCCTTTGCGAAGCTGGACCTGCGGCAGTTTCGACGAAGGCACCTGCTCGTTTCCTTCGATGCGAAGTGTCGACACCAGGGTTTGCGGTCCTTCTACGATGGGGAAGTCGACGCGCAGGTGTCCGTTGGCGAACGCCAGCGTCACGGGCTCCCCGGCCTTGATCTCCGAGAATCCATGGAGCCGGCAGTACGACTCGATGGCATCGCGATCGTCGTTGAGCGCCTTTCGGGTTACGCCGTTGTGAATGCCGACAAGAGATCCGAGGAAAGCGCGGAAGCCGCCGGCCGGCGCCGTCGTGATGACGTCGCGCAGTTCCCGCTCCGGAACTTTGGCCCTGCCGGTGAACGTCACGGCTTCGAGCGAGAAATGGCTCCCGGGCACAACGTGGAAGGTCGTGGTCCAAGTCTTCGGATTACCTTCGGAGCTGCTCTCCTCGACATCAACCGTGGCGTTGAAGTAGCCGCGCTGCTGGTAGCTGGTGACGATGTCGTCGGCTGCGCGCTCGACGGCATCGACGCTGTAGGCCTGATTTCTCCGAAAGGGAATGAGCTTGCGCACGAAGCGGGCTGACGACCCGTCGAGTATGACTTTCACGATCGGACCGACGGTGATGCGATAGTGCAGCTTGACACTCGTCGTTGCCTGGTCGTAGGTGTAGTCGACGTATCGAACATCGGCCTTTCGGTACTCGTGGTGGAAAAGGACGTTGCGGATGCGGTGGGCATCCTCGCGGGCGTCGTCAAGGCGAAACACACGGCCGGGTTTGCAGGCCATGGCGTCGGTCAGCTCCTTCGGCGCAAACGGCGCGAGATCGCCCTCGAGCTCGACGTCGCGGACCTTCGCGAGCGATCCGAGGGTGACGTGAAAGATGACGTCGGCGCGGTTGCTCTGGCGCGAGAATCTCGTCTCCGGATCGACAACAACCTCGAGATATCCGCGGCGAAGCAGCGCATCTTTAGCCGCGACGGCGCTGTGATCGACAGCGTTGAGCGACAAGACGTCGCCGATGTGGATGGTGAGCGCGTGATCGGCTCGATCGCGATCGCCGCCGCGGACGCCCTCGAATTTGATCTCGCCGATCCGATGGTTCAGCAGCAGGTGGAACGTCACCGCCACGCCGTCAGGCTCGTCGTTCGCGGACTCGACCTGAATGTCGCGGAAGTTGCCCGTCGCGTAGAGACTCTTGATCGATGACTGCACCGCCCGCAGCGTCAGCGGCTGGCCGATCTTGAGGGCGATGAATTGCGAGAGCGCACGAGTATCAAACTGTGTATCGGTACGAAAGGCGATCCGTCTCACGGCCCGGCGATCCGCACGGGGCCCCGGCGGCTCGGGCGAGCTCGTCGCGGTGGTTTCCGGCGTGATGGCCTCTTGCACCGCCTCCGACCGGAGCGGGTAGGTGACGGGAAGGATTTGCACACCCGGCCCAGCTTCGCCGCGGAGGGTCCAGCGCCCCTCGTACCGCCGGCGGAATCGCGCCTCGAGCACGTACTCATTGCGAGGCTCGTCGCGCGTGAACTGGAGCGTCCATTCGGGATTCACCTGCCACTCGACCAGCTCGCGATTCTTCTGGTCGCGGAGGTTGTAGACCACGACCACGCGCACGGAACCGGAGACGCGTTTCTCGAACGTCACCTTCGGCCCGGGCGTCGAGCTCGTGTCCAGCATTCCCGGGTCGTACGTGAAGGAATCGGCAAACGGGAGGAACTTCGAGCCGACGGCGCTGATCACGCTTTGATAGAGGAGCGAGCGGCCGGCCACGCCGGTGTCCGGCGCCGTCGTACCGCCGGGGCGGCTCGTCAGCGCACCGGCGCCGAGCAGCGAGAAGAGCGTGATGTCGCTGGCCGGCGGATCGCTGGTGATCGTCGGGGTGATGCGGTCGAGCGTGCCGGTGAGGTTGAGCGTGATGTCGATCGGTCCACTTTCGAGCTCGGAGTAATTGCCGGACACGCGCCCCTCGACCGTGATGTCGAAGTAGGGGTCGATCCGAAACGGATTCTGGAAATTGATCGAACCGCGAACGACTCGGTAGTCGATGTTCTGGAAGCGGACCTTTCCACCCTCGGCGATCGTAACGACGCCGAGCACGGCCGGGTTGGCCAGCGTGCCGGTCATGTCCAACTCGGCGCTGGCGGTCACCTCGGCGATGTTGATTCGCACCGAGATGGTCCCCGGAGCCTTGACGTGGACGCGCAGGCCCACCTTGTCCTGCCATCCCGCGACGACGGCGGGAGCGAGCCCTCGCCGCGACAGAATCAGGTTGAGCAGCGACGTGCCGAAATCGAAGTCCTTGTAGTAGAGCGCGTGATTGACCACGATGTCGCCCTGGAGCTGCGCGCGTTCCACGTCACCGGTCAGGAGCAGATTGAAGTTCCCTTCGAGGCTCAGGCCTTCGAAGTAACGCAGCGCCACTTCCGTCCCGGTCAGCGCGATCTGGAGACGCTTCGGCGTGAGGCCATCGGTCAGAATCGCGCCTCCGGCCGTGATCGTGCCGCCGCCAACCGCGGCGTGAAGGGGATTGATCTCGATGCGATCTTCCTTGAAAAGCAGCGTCCCGCTCACGCGATCGATGACTTGCGGGAATCCCGTGAATTTGAATTGACCGTCCTGGATCTCGGCCGTGCCGCCAAGGCGCGGACGATCGAGGGTCCCGTAGACTCTTGCCGCGAGGTTGATCCGTCCATCCGCCTTGAGGCCTGGAATGACGAGCTGCAGTAGTGCCGCCTCGGCGCTTCCTTGCAGATTGACGTCCACGCGCTTCTCGCCCGTGATCTCGACAGACCCCGAGGCACTGAACTTCGAGCCCGGGCGCTGCAACGCAAAGTGCTCGATCACGACGCGCCCATTGCGCAGCGACACGCCGATCGTCTCCGGCGCCGTGATCTCGTGATCGGACATCTGAATCGCGAGCTCCGGTACCGAGGCATCCATGCGGAGATCGGACAGAGACGTCGTCTTGCCGCCGATCTTGAGATCGATCTCGAAATGTCCGCTTGCCGCAAGCGTGGATGCCGACGGCGAGATTGCGAGAAGCTTGGCCAGGTCCTTCACGCGGATCTTGACCAGACCGCTGATCGCGCCGTCCTTGATGGCATCGGCGTCGCCGTCGATCGTCAGCACGTCGCCGGCCGAAGCGCGAAGAACGGCATGGCCGCGGTGGACTTCGAGGTGAACCGCCGGCTGCGGCACATCCGCCGGAAGCTCCTCGCCGCGGAACGTGGTCTTCGTCATCGTGCCGTCGAGCACGAGCTCCGGCTCGTCGAGCGTGCCGGAGCCGCTCGACTTGATCGTCAGGGTTCCGCCGGTGACTCCGTTGAGCGAGGAAAGCAGTGTGATCTTCGATAGATCGAGCGCGCTGGACTGAATCTTGTAATTGAAGTGATTGCTCTCGAGATCGAGCTCGCCATCGCCGGCGATCGTGCCGGCGGGCGCTGCGATCTTCAGGCTTTGCAGTCGGAGAAGCCCCTCGCGGAATGACAGGTCGGTGGTCACGAGATCGAGCGGCTCGCCGGAGATCGTTCCTCGGCGAACGGAGATGGCACCGGCGCCGTTGAGCTTGCTCTTCGGTCCCTGAAGTTGCAGCGTCCCGGTCACCTCGCCGGCGGCCGGGACGTCACCCAGATCGAGAAACCGCGCGATCGTCGCCACCGGGACCGCCTGGGCGCCGATGGCAAGATCAAAGCGCACGTTTCCTTTCCCCGGTTCCCAGAGAATGGCGCCGTCGAGGTGCAGGTCGGAATTGTTCTCGTGGATGGCCAGGCCGGTGAAGATGACCTTGCCGGTGTCGGGTGATCCGGTGACGGCGAGCTTCCCGCTGCCGAGGCCGGAGACGACAAGCTTGAGTCCGGCGGCACGCGTGGCGCGATCGACCGAGTAGCCGGCCGCATCGACGCGAAGATCGAACTGCGGCGACGACTCATTGTCGGGAAACGCGATCGAGCCGGAGAGCGCGAGGGTGCTGTTTCCGTCGCTGAAATCGGCCGGCTGGAATGTGAGCGTGCTGTACGCGCCGTCGTAGCGAAGGTCGATCTCCGAGGCGCCGAGCGCCACGCCGTTGTACTTCGTCTCGTCGGTGCTCACGTGCGCGACGAGGCTCGGCGCCTTGAGCGGCCCTTTGACTCTGGCGCTGATCGAGCCCGTGCCTCCGAGTCCTAGAAGCGTGTACGACTTTTTCCCGAGGGAATGCGCGAAGTTGTAGCCCGCGCGATCGAGGACGGAAAGATCGCCGCCGTCGATCTGCACTCCGAGGTCGGCGGCGAGATCTTCGATGCGCAACGTGCCGTTGAACGCGATGTTCGAGCTGCCGGTCTGAACTTCCGAAGGCCGGAATGCGATGACCCCGCGGTCCAACGCGAAGTCGGAGCTCCCGGCGAGCGGGATCGGATAGAGCGCCGGCGAGAAGATGTTGTTGGTCGCGGCAAACGTGGCATGGCCTTCGCCGCTCCCCTCCATCAGCTTCTCCCGGTTCCACCGGTAGACGAGCGTTCCCGTGGCCGCACCGCGCAGGCCCGATTCGCCGATTCCCCAATCGGCGAACAGCTTCTCCAGCGAGACATGGTCGTAGCGGAGATCTGCCGACATCGGGTACGGCTCAGAGTGTTTCGCCAGGACATAGTGCGCCGTGATCGTGCCTCCGCCGTAACGCGCAGACTGAACGTCGACGATCGTCCTGCTGCCGCTGATGTTCATCTTGCCGCGCAGCGCCTCGAGCTCGTAGGCGTCCGCCTGTACTTTCGGCGAAGACCAATCGCCTTCGAGCGCGAATGAGCCTTGCTTGCCCCGCAGATGACCGACGGCGGTGACGACTCCCGTGAGCGCCTGCTGGACGCGGAAGATCTCCTTGACGCGGTTGAGGCCGACCTGCGAGTTGATCCTCAGGTTGTACGTGCCGTCGTACAGCGGATCGAAACGGCCGAACACGGACGCACGAATGTCGCGTCCTTCGAGCACGACGTCGTTGACCGCGAGCGCGTTCGTCGAGGAGCGGAAGTTGCCTCGCAAGGCGACGTCGAAAGGCGTGTAGTCCTGGATGCGGACCGTCACACGTGGGCTACGCGCGCTCCCATCGTATCCGCCGCCGGACGGCGAGACCTTCAACTCGGATGAGATGCCCGCGGCTCTGATCCCGATATCGTGCCGCTGATCGAGGAAGCCGAAAAGCCCGCCGGTGACGAACATCTTGCCGAGCTCGAGGTGAACGATCTCGTGGCGGCTCTGCGGCTCCGGGCGCCAGTAAGGAACGTTGTTGAAGACCGGCGCCCCTTCAGGATAGATCTCGAGAAAGACCTGCGGATCGACGATATCGATGCGTCCGACCTTGAGCTTTCGCCGCCAGAAGGATTCGACGCCGCCCGTGATGACGACTTGGCGCACGCGGGCGAAGTCGGGACTCACGCCGCCGGGCACGTTGCCAATTCGCAGATCGTTGACGACCACTTTCGATTCGCGCTCGGTGACGATCTCGACGCTGGCGACCGACACGCGGCGGCCGAGGCGCGCTTCCAGCGTCTTCTCGACGCGCAACTTCACGAGATCCGAGAAGCTGGCGGTTCCGAGATACCAGTAGGCGCCGCCGGAGATGATGAGAAGAAACAGAATGAATCCGAGGGCGGTCCAGAGAAGCCCGCGCAGGCAGCCCCGCATCGGCCCGCGCCTCTGCCGTTCCCGCGCGGAGATGTGATGCCCCTCGGGACGATTCGGAGCGGCGCTTTCTGGTTGCGGCGATTCCATGGCTAACGCTAACCGCGAGCCAGCAGAAAGAGATCGCGGAGGTTGTTCCCCGTGGGAGGAATGATAATCGCTTCTCCGATCCGTTCAGCGACCGCCATCGAATTGGAACCGCGCAGCTCCCGGCGAACGGCGTCAACATCCATCTCCTGCGCACGCGCAGTCGAGACCATGACTCCGGCCGCTCCGCTGCTGCCATCGACGCCGTCAGAGCTCGCGAACAGAGCTGTTAGAGGGACGAGGGAAGAGAGACGAGGGACGAGAGGCAGGTCGCATGCTTCTTCTCGTCCCTTGTCCCTCTTCCCTCGCCCCTCCATGAAGAACCTGACCGCCAATTCGCTGCAGCGCCCTCCGCGGCCGTCTCCATGTCGCGCCACCGTCGGCTCGCCGCCGGCGATGAGGATCTCGTTTTCGCCGAGGCGGACGGCGCGCTCCGCGAGGTCGCGCGCTGCGACGGCGACGTCAGTCTCGATCTGACCATCCCATTGAATCGGAGAGAAACCGAGGCTCGATGCGATCACGGCAGCAGTCGAAGTCAACGTCGTGTTGTCGGCGATGAGCGTCGCGTCATTCCACGCAAGCGTCTTCGGTGTCTCAGGGCACGATGCCTCACTGAGGCGCTCGGCAATCGGTTCGCAGCGCGCGTCGCCGACAGCCAAGAGCAACTCGATCGCTGCATCCTTGGATGTCGGGTCGGCGAGCGTCGGACCAGATCCGACGTCGGCGAGGGCGCCGGTGGAAACATCCGAGTAGACGAGCGTAACGAATGAATGCCGCATCCTCGATCCGAGGCGGCCTCCTTTGATCGCGGAGAGATGCTTGCGCACCGTGTTGATCTCACCGATGGGAATGCCGGAGTCAACGAGGATTCGATTCGCGATCGCGAGCGCCGCCTCGTCGAACCATGGCGCCAGCGGCAACTCGACGCACGCCGAGGAGCCGCCCGAGATCAGGAAAACAACATCGGACTCCGCGGCCGCATCGACGAAGCGCAGGAGCGCCCGCCCTGCCGCGAACGACGCCGGCGTTATCTCAGGATGTCCGCCGATCTCAATCTCGATTGGGCAGGAGACGGCGATGTTCCTGCGATAGCCAAAAGGTACCGCGGCGAACGCTCGTTCAATCCTCCGTTCCGCGGCGAACCCCTCGATCAATCCCGCGGCGCACTTGCCGAGGGCCACCACGACACAAGCACGATCCGGGAGGCGCTTCGCGCACTGCCTCACGAGCCGCTCCGGCGCGCACGCCGCGAGCGACTGGCGGTAGATCTGTTCGAGTGCCGCGAGCGCGTTATCCCGAGGATGACTTGGGTTCATCGCCTTCCAACCGTCTGCGATACGCCTCGTAGTCCGGCAACAGCCGCTCGTACGCCGAGGACATCAACGGTGACGAGATCATGAACTCCGCCGAGGCGCGGTTGCAGGCCACCGGAATGTTCCAGACCACGGCGATCCGGAGCAGAGCCTTGACATCCGGGTCATGAGGTTGCGGCTCCAGGGGGTCCCAGAAAAAGATCACGAAGTCGATACTGCCGTCCGCGATCTTGGCGCCGATCTGCTGATCCCCTCCGAGCGGCCCACTCTGAAGCTTGACGATTGGCGTTCTCAGCGCCTCTTCGAGCAGAACGCCAGTCGTCCCCGTCGCGAACAGCTCGTGATAGGCGAGCAGATCGCGGTTGTACCGCGCCCACTCGAGAAGATCCTTCTTCTTGTTGTCGTGGGCAACGAGCGCAATTCGCTTTCGAGGTTGGATACCGGCTGAGCTCATGAGCTTCACACTACGACGCAGCGCGACGAACGGTCAAGAAACACAGGATATTGACGCCGCTTGCGATCGCGCTCCTCACGCCGGAGTCTGCGCGCTGCTCGCTTTCTGCTCGATGCATTGCGCGAGCTCGGCGATCGTCGGATAGTCGAACATCTCCGTGATGTCGATGGCGTCAGGCCACGTGTCGTCGATCCGCGTGTGGATCTCCACGAGCTTGAGCGAGCTGAGGCCGGTCTCAAAAAGGTTCTCGGCGACGCCGATCTTCTTGTCCGGCTCGATCTCCGCGAAAATCGCGAGCAGGGCCTGCTCGATTGTCGATTGCGCAGCCTGACTCTTTTCAACGGGGCCCGCCACCTTCTCGATCTCAGCCAGCACCTCGTCGAATTCGCCATCCTCGTATTGCCTGGCCAGGAGATTGCGTTGCACTTTCCCCGAGGTCGTCTTTGGAACGCGGCGAATCGGAATGACGTGAGCCACCTCGACGCCGGCATGCTCGCCGACGATGCCCGCGAGTCTCCTGCCTTCCTCCACCAACTCTTCCAGCCCACCGCGGTGGAGAACGAAGAGGATGACTTCTTCGGACTGCGATCGCGGCCCGCGCGCGCCCGCGGCCACGACCTTGCCCATCTCGGCGCCGGCGTGCTTTTCGGCGATGGCTTCGAGATCGTGCGGGTAGTAGTTCTGCCCGCTCACGAAGATGATCTCCTTCGCCCGCCCGGTGATCACGAGCTCGCCGTCGAGGCGGAAGCCCAGGTCGCCGGTGTCGAGCCAGCCTTCGCCGTCGATCGTCGCGCGATTCGTTTCATCATCCCGGTAGTAGCCCGGCTTGACGTTGCCGCCTCGGATGAGGACGTGGCCCACGCTCCTTTCTCCCAACTCGCGGCCCTCGTCGTCTGTGAGTCTCACTTCGAAATCGAGAATCGGAAACCCGACGTAGACGAAGCTCGCGCTTCCCCGCGCGTCGCTATCCACGAGCTTGACGGCGTCGCCGACGCCGAGCGTCGTGCGGTCGACCGAAAGCGAGCGGAGGCCGCTGCCGATCGGTGTGAACGTCGCGCCGAGGCTCGCCTCGGCGAGTCCGTAAACCGGAAACATCGCCGAACGGCGCAGGCCGTACGGTTCCATGGCGTCGAGAAAATCGTTGCAGAGCGCGGCCGAGATCGGCTCCGCACCGTTGACGATCATGCGAACGCGCCGGAGGTCGACTCCAGTCAGCTTCGAAGGTTGGAAGGCCTTGAGGAAATGTTTGTAGCCGAAGTTCGGCGACGCCAGGATCGTCGCGCCAACGTCGCTCGCCGCCTTCAGCCACAGCAACGGCCGGCGGACGAAGAGGTCCGTCGGCATCAGGTACTGATCCATGCCTGCGGCCATCATGCTGAGGTGAAAGCCGATCAATCCCATGTCATGGGTGAGCGGCATCCAGCTCAGACTTACGTCGTCCGGCGTGAACTTCGTCCACTCGATGATGGCATTGATGTTCGTCAGCAGATTTCGGTGCGTCAGGACGACGCCCTTCGGCTCGTTCGTCGATCCCGAGGAGAATTGGATAAACGCAATGTCGCCGGGCGCGGCGACGTGCTCGATACCGCGCCTTGCATCGCCGTCGTCGTCGGCGAGCACGGTCGTAGAGCGGATCGTGGCCAAGTCCGATTCCAGCCCCTCGGCGGTGGCAAAGGCCGCGAGCCGCTCGACATTGCGCGAATCGGTGAAGAGGTGCGGCCGCTCGAGTCGCGAGTGGATCCGGAACAGCTTGTGCCGGTGCTCGTCGCTGAGTCCCACGGCAATCGGCACGGGTATGATGCCGCCGAGCACCGCGGCCCAGAAACTATCGATGAACTGCTCGTTGTCGTCGAGGAAGAGGATCATCTGGTCGCCCGCGACCATTCCGGCCTTCTGGAGTCGTCCGAGAAGCACGAGCGCGCGGCTGAGAAGATCGGCATACGACACCGCCGTCGTGCTCTTCTCGCCGGTGATGTAGTGAACCGACCGTGAGCCGCCGGCCTGCGCGTGCAGCAGATCGGAGAGGGTGCGGTACGAATTGACCATGCTCATGCTGATCGCTCCTTGACGCACTGCGCGACGACGCTCGCCCCGTCGTTTCGAGCAGGCTCAGGACTGGCCTCGACGGCCAAGCATCCTAGCGCGGCCTGCGCCCGCAAACCAGAGGAGAAGACCCTGCTCGCCAATCCGTGCAGGGGCGCCTATGCGATCAGCATCTTGGAGAGAACTTGCAGCGTCACGGCTTCGGTGCATCCTCCGCGACTCTACTCATGAGCTCCTCCAGTTTTCGCATCCGCCTCCGCAGCGGCGACGAAGCGGTCCGCGATGACCACCGCCCACCCCTGCGTGTACTCGGAACGAGCCTCAGCCGCGAGATCCGCAAATGCCTCCCAGCCCCGATGCTCGAGCTCGACGAACGTCCCGCGATCCGAGGGCGTGAACGTGATCTCCAACTCCGTCGCCACGCTCTTGCCGGGATGCCACGACACCACGATCTTGCGGGGCCGCTCGAACACGACGACATCCGCCCACACGTGCTCCGTGCCGTCCTTCGAGCGTTCGCAGATCCGGCCGCCGGCACGCGGCTCGACGAAGCAGGTGTCGATGTTCGGCCCGTCGACGGCGAAATCGCCGAAGGGCCACCATGTGTCGATGCGCTCGGTGAAGAGCGCGAACGCGCGCTCCCGGTTCAGGGGTACGTTCACGGCCAGTTTGATGGGCTCAAGTCTTTGATCCACGGTCGTCATGGCGCCTCCTTCGCTTTGATTGCGATTTCGCGGGCTTGCCGGATCTTGTTCTCTTGTTCTCGGATTCGGCGGCTTCAGCGAACTGGCTCAGCATTCCTCCCCACACGCCCTCGAGATACCTGCGGAGGGCTTCCAGTCCAGCGGGGTCGGCGCGATAGAGGTGCTTCGTTCCGGCTTTCTCGTGCGTAACCAGCCGCGCGTCGCGCAGCACGGCCAGGTGCTGCGACACCGCCGGTCGCGAGACCGGAACCTTGTCCGCCAGCTCCGCGACGGTGACCGGACCATCGCGCAGCAGCTCGAGGATTGACCTCCGGGTCGGGTCGGCGAGGGCGGCCAGCGCCATATGGTAAGTATCCACTAACGGATAGTGTAGGCTTACCGATGGCAAACTGCAAGGACTTCGTCAGTGCTCAAAATGAAAACGCCGCCCGAGGGCGGCGTTCCCATTGAACCCTTGTCCTGGGGCGCTCTACACGGTGACGAGCGCTCCGCTACGCTGCTCGAGCGGGATGAACTTACGCTCGACGGACCCGGTGTAGACCTGGCGCGGGCGGCTGATCCGGGTCGAGGTGTCGTCGACCATCTCTTTCCACTGGGCGATCCAGCCCGGGAGCCGGCCGAGGGCGAACATGACCGTGAACATCTCGGTGGGAATCCCCATGGCCCGGTAGATGATGCCGCTGTAGAAGTCGACGTTCGGATAGAGCTTCTTCTCGATGAAGTACGGATCGTGGAGAGCCACTTCCTCGAGCTGCTTGGCGATGTCGAGGAGCGGATCGTGGACGCCGAGGGAGCTGAGCACCTCGTCGGCCGCCTTCTTGAGGATCTTGGCCCGCGGGTCGAAGTTCTTGTACACGCGATGGCCGAAGCCCATCAGCTTGAAATGCGACGCCTTGTCCTTCGCCAGGCGGACGAACTTGGCAACGTCGCCGCCGTCGTTGCGGATCAACTGGAGCATCTCCAGCACTTCCTGGTTCGCGCCGCCGTGCAGCGGGCCCCACAACGCGCAGATTCCGGCCGAGATGGACGCGAACAGGTTGGCCCGGCTGCTGCCGACCATGCGGACCGTGGACGTGCTGCAATTCTGCTCGTGATCCGCGTGCAGGATCAGGAGAAGGTTGAGGGCCCGGTCCAGGACGTCGGATGCGATGTACGGCTCCGCCGGGACGGCAAACATCATCCGCAGGAAGTTCCGGGTGTAGCTCAGGTCATTCTTCGGATAGATGAAGGGCTGTCCGATCGATTTCTTGTACGAGAACGCGGCGATGGTCGGCAGCTTCGCCAGCAGCCGGATGATGTTCAGCTCCTGCTCTTCCGTGTCGGCGTAGTACGCCGAAAGCGAAGCCACCATGGCCGAGAGGATCGCCATCGGGTGCGCCGACGGCGGGAAGCCCTCGAAGAACTTCTTCATGTCCTCGTGGATCAGGGTGTGCCGGGTCAGCAGGTCGCGGAAGTTCCCCAGCTCCTGGCTCGTCGGGAGCTCGCCGTAGATCAGCAGGTAGGCGACCTCGATGAAGCTGGCCTTCTCGGCGAGTTGCTCGATCGGATAGCCGCGGTAGCGGAGGATTCCCTGCTCGCCGTCGATGAAGGCGATCTTGCTGCTGCACGATCCGGTGTTGCCGTACGCCGGATCGTAGGTGATCGCACCGCTCTTGGCGCGAAGCGAGGTGATGTCGATCGCCACCTCGTTCTCCGTTCCGACCGTGACTGGTAGTGTGTATTCCTTGCCGTTGAGAAGAAGTGTTGCCTCAGCCATTTGCGTGCCCCCCCAATGATTGTTTGTGGTGAACCTGCGACTCTTCGGGCCCTTGCTTCGATCGCGGAGGAAGCTGCGTTGACGCCTCTCCGGTCGCGAGCGGACAACGGCGGTTTCAGATCACGACTGCCTTGACAAAGCAATGTGAACCGGCGCGAATCCGCCAGCCAGCGGTGCGGTCACCCATGCTGTGTCGTGCCGATCACTCATTTTTGTGACAAATCGCACACCCATCAGTAATGGTGACTTTTTGCGCGGTGCTTGCCGATTCGTGTCACCAAACCTATATTGCGATTCTCGCCTGACAACATTCCGTCCTGCTGGGTTGACTTCCCGCCACCCATGCAGGCGAAAAGAGGAGATCATGCCGTGAATAAGAAGACTAGGCTCGTCCTTGCCGTCACGATAGTCACCTTTGCGTTCGCATCGGCCATGTTTGGGGCCGATTGGAAGGCAGACGCCCCGCTTGGGCGGATGCTCCAGCGCGACTTTCCCCTTCTTGGGCAGGCGCTCCGCGCGCCCGGCGGTGGAAGTACACCGGCCGTGGCGGCGGTGGGCGGCTTCCTGGCTCCCAATTTCGCCGATCCTTACCGCATCGAGAGCGGCGGCGCCCGCGTCGTCCTGCGGCCACAGCTTGGAAACCACGCTGACGCCGCCGTGAGCCGCGACCAGGCCGAGTACTCGGCGGTGTTCAAAAACGTCGATGCCCTCCGCCGCAGCCTCGATGGCATCGACACCGAGGTGCTCCTCGTTCAGGACCGCCAGGCAGCAGACGCCATCGCGTACGAGGTCGTGAACCGCAGCGGCATCGCCGAGATCGCGCCGGAAGGCCGCGCCGTCCGGTTTGTCGCCTACGCCGGCGGACGAAGTGCGGACCTCGCGGTGTCGGCACCGCTTCTGATCGATTCCGCCGGCCGGCCGTCGACCGCGGCGCGTTGGGCCGTCGAGCGCACCGCGGGAGGCGGAACTCGGATTCACCTGAAGGTCAACGATCGGCTGCTTCGCTATCCGGTGACCGTGCTCTTCACACCCAGCGACGCTGCATCGGCGAAGGCGATCACCGCCGCGCGAACCAGCGCGCTCGGCCAGCGGAGTCTCCGCCCGGCTACCAATCAAACCGGCTCCTTTTCCGGCACGATGACGGACGCCGCCACCTTGGCGCCTCTGGCAAACGAATTCGTCTACGCGTACGACTCGTTCGGTAATTTCGTTGACTTCACTCTGACCGATGCATTCGGGAATTACTCCATCGGCGGCCTCGGCACCGGCTCGTATGTCGCTCTCGGAATTGCCACCGGGTATCAGACCACGCTTTACAACAACATCCCCTGTCCGGATTTCTCTTGCGACGTCACGACGGGGACGTTGATCGGCGTCGTCGACACGGTCGACACGCCGAACATCAAATTCGCCATGGGCAGCACGTTCGCGAGGATTCTCGGAACGGTCACGGACACCTCCAGCGCCCCGCTCGCGAACGTCGGCGTCAGCGTCTACGACTCGACGGGCCTCGCGGTTGGCTACGCAACGAGCGATGCGGCCGGTAACTACAATGCCCAGATGGTTTCCGGCGGCACCTTCTTCGCCCGAACCATCAACACGCCTTACGCCGGATTCGTCGACCAGCTCTACAACGGCATCGGCTGCTCAGGCTGCAACGTCCTGACCGGCACTCCGATCACCGTAGCCGTGGGCGCAGCGGCGACAGGCATCAACTTCGCCCTTCCGTCCAACGGCGGCAGGATCGCGGGACAGGTCACCGACGCAGGCACCAACGCCGGAATCGCCTTCCCGACCGTCAAGATCTACAACTCGGCCGGAGTCGAGGTGACCGAAGGAACCGGCGACATCAGCGGCAACTACATCTCGTTCGCTGGGCTAACCACGGGGTCGTACTTCGTGCTGGTTACGATCGTCGGCTACCAGCCGCAGCTCTTCAACAACGTCGACTGCCCGGTCGGCTGCAACGTCACCACCGGGACGCCGGTGAGCGTCACCCAGGGCGCCACGACCTCGAATATCAACGTCGCTCTCCACAGCCCCGACGCCCGCGTGTCCGGAGTCGTGACCAACGCCAACACTCACGCACTGCTCGGCGGCGTGCTTGTCCTGTTCTCCTCGCCAAGCGTCCCGATCCCGCAGGGGGCATTCACCTCCTTTATCGATGGCTCTTATCTGATCGTTCTGCCGAGCGCCGGCACGTACACCGCTCGTACGCAGAACACGCTCTATCCCGGCCTCCTCGACCAGCTCTACTCCGGGATCGACTGCAGCGGCTGCGCCACGCCGGGAACTCCGATCACGGTCACGCTCGGCACGCCGGTGACCGGCATCAACTTCGACCTGCATAGCGGCACCAGTACGATCTCCGGGACCGTGACCGACGGATTCACGAACATGCCAATCGCCGCCGCCGGCGTGCTGATCTACGGCAGCTCCGGAGCCTTCGTGACGGCAGCGACCACGGACGTGAACGGCAACTACACGACGCCCCAGCCGCTGGCAGGTGGCACGTACTTCGTCACGGCATTTGCGGCTGGCTACAGCGGACAGCTTTATGCCGGGCTCCCTTGCGGAGTCGGCTGCGTTCCCACTTCGGGCACGCCCATCACCGTTGTCAATGGGCAGAACACGACGAACATCAACTTCGCACTCGCGATCAACGCCGCGCGAATCGCCGGCCGCGTCACCAACGCCTCCGACGGAACTCCGCTGACCGGCGTTAGCGTCTCGGTGTACGACAGTGGCGGAGGCTTCGTCGCAGACGGCACTGCCGATGGCACGGGCGCGTATTCGGTCGTTCTTCCGCTCACCGGCACCTACTTCGCCCGTACCTTCAACAACACCTATCCCGGCCTGGCCGACCAGTTGTATAACAACATCCTCTGTGTTGGGTGCGATCCGACAACCGGCACGCCGATCAGCGCAAGCGTGGGTTCGGTAACCACGGGGATCAACTTCCGGCTCACCTCCGAGGCATGCACGGGGACTAGCGCACCGACCATTACCCCAAGCGGCCCGACGACGTTCTGCGGGAGCGGCAGCGTCACGCTCACTTCGAGCAGCGCGACCGGCAATCAGTGGTTTGTCAACGGTAGTCCGATCGCGGGCGAGACAAACCAGACCTACCTCGCTTCCGCGTCGGGCAATTACACGGTAGCGGTTACGACCCTCGGTTGCACCACCGTCTCGGACGTAACGACGGTCACAATCAATCCGATCCCGGCCACCCCGACGATCACGCCGGCCGGTTCGACAACGTTCTGCGCCGGCGACAGCGTGACGCTGACTTCGAGCAGCGACTCGGGCAACCAGTGGTTCCTCAACGGCAGCCCGATTGGAGGCGCGACGAATCAGACCTACACCGCGATCACGGAGGGCAACTACACCGTGCAGGTGACTTTGCTCGGCTGCGCAAGCGGTATGTCTGCCACGAGCACTCTCGTGCTCAATCCACCGCCGACGGTCGCGATCACCGGACCTGTAACCCCTCAACTGGTCAATACGCCGGTGAACTTCACGGCTACGTTTGCTGACAACGCCGGAGACACACACACGGCCTTTTGGACTTTTGACGGCGTCCCGCAAGCAGGTACCGTCAACGAGGTTGCCCACACGGTGACGGCAATCCACACCTTCACAACACTCGGCCCGCATTCAGTGACTCTGACGGTTACTGATAGTTGCGGACAGGCGGCCAGCGCCAGCAGGTCGGTGCTGGTCTATGCATTCGCGACTGCAAACGGCAGCTTCGTCATTGGGGATGGGAACGCGGCCATCGGTACCCAGGCAACTTTCTGGGGTGCGCAGTGGTCGAGGCTGAATACGCTGAGCGGCGGCGCAGCGCCCGACAGCTTCAAGGGATTCGCGAATAGAGCCAGCACCACACCGCCGAGCTGTGGAGGTACATGGACCACGGATCCTGGCAACAGCTCAAACCCGCCCGACACAGTGCCAGCGTATCTCGGCGTATTCGTGTCAAGCACGATCACGAAGTCCGGCTCCACCATCAGTGGAAACATTCAAAAGATGGTGGTTGTCAAAACCAACCCCGGGTATGCCCCCAATCCGGGCCATGCGGGCACTGGGACTGTTCTAGCGGTCATCTGCCCGTAGACGTAGTCTGACAATGCGAGATAGGGAGGCCGCGCTGCCTCCCTATCCGCCGGCCCTTGCGGTCTTTGCCGGTGGTGGGT
>DASQGS010000482.1:0-8870 GCA_035632455.1 Thermoanaerobaculia bacterium
GAGTCCGCCGATGTACGTCGGCCGCGAGACCATCGGCCAGGCCGTCGACTCCTCGGCAATCATCTGCACGTCGGGATGGGCTTTGTACACATCCTCGTTGAGCCGGCGTAGAAACGAGATGGCCTCGACGTTCTCGCGCCCACCGAACTCGTTCGGAATCCACTCGCCGGCTTTGCGGGAATAGTCGAGGTAGAGCATCGAAGCCACGGCGTCGACCCGCAGACCATCGGCGTGGTAGACGCCGAGCCAGTAGAGCGCGCTGGAGAGGAGGAAGCTGCGGACCTCGTTCCGGCCGTAGTTGAAGATCAGGCTGGACCAATCGGGATGAAACCCCTTGCGCGGATCGGCGTGCTCGTAGAGATGCGTGCCGTCGAAATACCCCAGGCCATGCTCGTCGGTCGGAAAATGGGAAGGCACCCAATCGAGAATCACACCGATGCCGCGCTGGTGCAGCACATCGATCATGTACATCAGGTCCTGCGGCGTCCCATAGCGGCTGGTCGGCGCGAAATAGCCGGTGCCTTGATAACCCCACGAGCCGTAGAACGGATGCTCCATCAGCGGGAGGAGCTGCACGTGGGTGAAATTCATCTTTTCGAGATACGCGGCGAGCGGCTCCGCCATCTCGCGATACGACAACGGTCGGAGCGCGCCGCCGTCGTCGATGCGGCGCCACGAGCCGAAATGCATCTCGTAGATCGACATCGGCGCGCTGGTCGAGTTGCGCTCGGCGCGCGAGCTCATCCAGCCGCCGTCGTGCCACTCGTACTGCAGATCCCACACGATCGACGCCTTGTTCGGCGCGACTTCGCAGAACACGCCGAAGGGATCGGTCTTCGCGACCCGATAACCGTTCAGACTCGAGACGATCTGGTATTTGTAGATCGTCCCCTTGTCCACGTTCGGAATGAAACCCTCGAAGATGCCCGAAGAGCCGCGCAGACTGAGGAAGCTCGCGTCCGGATTCCAGCCATTGAAATCGCCGATCACGCTGACGGACTGCGCGTTCGGCGCCCAGACCGCGAAGTTCGTGCCGCGCATGCCGTCGCGCTCGACCTCATGCGAGCCGAGCTTCTCCCAAAGCCGGTTGTGGCTTCCTTCGTTGAAGAGATAGATGTCCCAATCGGAGAGGATGCTGTCTTGAGCGATGGTCATCGGCGCAGGCTCCGCGGTCTCGGCGGAATCGTGATACCGATCGTATCGGAAAGCAGGGTCCCTCTGTGACAAGGATCGAGGCACCTGCAGTGGACGCCAGGAGCGGACGAGATCGCGATTCACCTCGCGAGAATCAGCGCCGTGCGAAGGCGATCCGGAGCCCGAGGGCGATAAACACCGCGCCGGCAGCCCTCTGGATTCCTGCCGCCGCCCGCTTCCTGGCCTGCAGCCACTGCGCGGCGCCGCTCGCGCCGAGCGCAACGCCGGCATTCACCAGAGTGCCGGACGTCGTGAACAGCAGTCCCAGGGTGACGATTTGAACGGCCGCGCTGCCGCGGCGCGGGTCGACGAATTGCGGCAGGAGCGCCAGAAAGAAGAGCGCCACTTTCGGATTGAGGACATTGGTCAGGACGCCCTGGCGGAAGACCGCCCATTGCGAGCGGTCGCCCCGCAACGACTCGGCGTGCAGCTCGCCGGGTCTCACGAGCGCCTTGATGCCGAGATAGATGAGATAGGAAGCACCGGCGAAGCGGACGACGTCGTACGCCGCCGGGACGGTCCGCAACAGCGACGAGAGCCCGAGTGCCACTGCTGAGATATGAAACAGACAACCAAAAGAAATGCCGAGCGCCGACGAGATGCCGGACCGCCGTCCCTCGGCCGAGCTGCGGGTCACGACGTAGAGCATGTCCGGGCCCGGCGTCAGGTTCAGCGCCAGCGCCGCGGCCATGAAGAGAACGATCGTGTGAAGTGTCGGCATGTGCGCTTCCCTCCGCAGAACAGACCTATTGACCTGCGGCCTTGAGCATGGCCGTCGTTCCGCCGGTCGCCCATCGGGTGTCGCTCTTCACAGCTTCGATGAATGCTCCGATGAACGGTGGTGCCTGACGCCCGGCGACGCGCGCCGATTTCCACGAACGCGCGAAACCGCGCCGCGTGAGTTGGACCGCCGCGACCGCGCCCGATTCGATGTACGGCGCAGCCGCCCACCGTGCGAGCACCGCCACGCCCACGCCCGCCCGCGCGAACTCGATCATCGCCTCCGTGAGCCGCACTTGCATGTGCTTTTTCGGCTCCAGGCCGGCCGGTCTCAAGAGCCGCTCGTAAACCGTGTTCCCCTTCAGCGTCGAGTACGTCAGCAGCGTCTCCTCCGCGAGGTCGGCGGCCCTGACGTAGTCATATCCCGTGAAGCGATGATCCGGCGAGACGATGACCAGCATCTCGTCCTCGAACAGCGGCTGAAGGTCGATCCCGCGCTCGACGCGCTCTGACGATACGAGCGCCACGTCGAGCGCGCCGCTGAGCAACGCCTCGAACGGATTCTCGGTGGCATCGACGTCGATGTGGATCTCGATTCCGGGATACGCGCTCTTGAAGCGATTCATCACCGCCGGCAGCCAGTGGTAGACGGTGTAACACTGAGTGGTCAGCCGGATCACGCCACGGCGGTGTGCGGCATAGAGGCGCAGCTCCTCCTCGGTTCGCACGAGATCCGCGAGAACGCGCCGCGCCGAGGCCAGTACGCGCTCGCCAGCCTCGGTCAGCGCCATCCGCCGGGTCGCGCGCAGGAACAGCTTCGTCCCGAGGCGCTCCTCGACGTCGAGCAACTGATGGCTGAGCGCCGACTGCGTCAGATTCAAGCGCGCGCCGGCCCGGGTCAGACTGCCTTCGTCGGCAACGGCGGCGACAAGCTGGAGGTGACGAACTTCCAGGATCTGCATGAGCCCTCCGATGGAGCACGCGAATGTTGTGTTGGGCAATCATGAGATCCGTTCATGCTTACGTGCTATCAAAAAAATGCGGATAGTGGCCGACGTTTTCAACTTCGGCACGCGCGCCGGCCGTAGGGCCCAGCAGCGCTGGGCCGCCACGCTGGAGCCACTCGTCGATCTCCGACACCGCGGGGTTCGGCCCAGCGCTGCTGGCCCTACCAATGTTCGTCCGAACGGAGGCCTGTACCTCAGTGTTCTCTTCATCAGGACGCGGAAGGTCCACGCCATTCATGAGCAAACTGCATCAGAACAATGACAGACATGATCTGGATCTCTGACTCCGCCTGGCTTACCTTGATGCTTGGCGGGACGGCAATCCCGAGCGGCAACAGGCGATGAAGACCATCAACCTCTTCGAGAGCAGGCAACTCCTCCTGTACGAGTACCTCTGTGCGCGACAGCGGAACAGCAACGGAGCGGTTCCGCCTGCCGTCGCGCACGAGGTGGCCTTCGTGCGGCGCGGGATGTTCGTCGTGCGCGCCAACGGGCGCGAGCATCCGGCCACGCCGAACCATCTGCTGCTCGTGCCACTCGGCTCCGAGTACTTCATCGACCATCCCATCGACGGCGGCGACGAGTGCCTGATCACGAGAATGTCTCCCGAGGTCTTCGAAGAGCATTTTGGGAGAGCGACCAGGGCCGCGACGTACGTCGTGACGAGCGCGACGTTCCTGGCGACGCAGCGCGTGCGCAACGCGGCGGCGCGAGGGCAGGGCGGCGCGGCCAACCCGCTCGAGGTCGAGGAACTGCTTCTCGATCTGCTCCGCTCGGCCGCGACCGACGTCGGCGGTTCGCGCTCGACGCCGTACGCGACCATGCGGGAGCGGCGGGCGGTCCGCCTTGCGCAACAGCTCATCGCCGAGCGGTTCGCCGAGCATCTGCCGTTGTTCGATCTCGCCGAAGCCTGCGGACTCTCGCCGACTCATTTGAGCCGCACGTTCCACCGGGTGACCGGCGTCAGGCTGCATCGCTACCAGAACACGCTGCGGCTGCGCACTGCGCTCAAGCGTCTGGCGGAAGGCGAGAGAAACCTGACCACGCTCGCGCTCGACCTCGGCTTCTCCGACCACAGCCACTTCACCAGCGCCTTCCGCCGCGAGTATGGTCTGCCACCGTCGCAGGCAAGACAGACCGGTTGAGCATGTGGCCGAACTTTCCTCCAAGTTCGGTCTGGCCCAGCGCTGCTGGGCCCTACGAGCCATCGCCGGAGCTTGGCCGTCTTCGTGGAGATCCTGACAAATGCCGCGCCCGAGCTTGAAAAGTTCGGCCGCAGAATCCGTCGCATCACGAAGTAGAATGCGCACTTCACGACGGACAGGAGAGCCCTCATGAGTGGAAATCTGATCGACTATCGGGTGGAAAAAGGCGTGGCGATCTTCGAGCTGAATGATCCGCCGGCGAACACATACACCTACGAGATGAACCGCGAGCTGGACGAGTGCATCCTCAAGGCGAGGATGGACGACGACGTTCACGTCATCGTGATGCGCGGAGCGGGTGAGAAATTCTTTTCGGCCGGGGCCAACATCAAGATGCTCTCCGAGGTCACCCCGCAGTTCAAATACTACTTCTGCCTCCACGCCAACGAGACGCTGAACCGGCTCGAACAGACGCCGAAGCTGGTGATCGCGGCGCTCAACGGCCACACCGTCGGCGGAGGCCTCGAGATCGCCATGGCCGCGGACATGCGGATCGCGCTCAAGGGCGCCGGCAAGGTCGGCCTCCCGGAGGTCACCCTCGGCGTGCTCCCGGGAACGGGCGGCACTCAGCGGCTCTCGCGCATCGTGGGTAAGTCGAAATCGATCGAGCTGATGATCGAAGGCGGCCTCTTCGATTTTGAAATCGCCCAGGAGCTCGGCATCATCAACTACGTCTGGCCGGCGGAGGAGAACGGCAAGAAGTGGTGGGACCGGATCATGGAGTACGCCTGGAGCTTCTGCCCGCCGAACAAGGCGTCGAAAGCCGTGGGACGGATCAAACGCTCGGTTCAGACCGGATGGGAGATTCCGTTCGAGTCTGCGCTGGCCCTCGAGCGCGAGCTTCAGCAGCAGCTCTTCCAAAGCGAAGATGCGAAAGAGGGTCTCGGCGCGTACAACCAGAAGAGAAAGGCGACCTTCAAAGGGAAGTAGGAAACTCATGCCATACGTCAACATCCGAATCACGCGCGAAGGGGCGACGGCTGAGCAGAAGGCGCAGCTCATCAAGGGCGCGACGCAGTTGCTCGTGGATGTGCTGGGGAAGAACCCGCAGACGACAGTCGTCGTGATCGACGAGGTCGACACCGACAACTGGGGCTTCGCAGGCGAGAGCGTGACGGTTCGCCGCAAGCGCGGCCAGTAATATGACAATGATTCAGAACAGGCTCTTCATCAACGGCGCGTTCGTCGATGCCGTGAGCGGCGCGACGTTCGCGACGATCAACCCTGCGACCGAGGAGACGATCACGGACGTCGCGTCCGCCGGCCCCGAGGACGTCGACGCCGCGGTGCGCGCCGCGCGGAGCCAGATGGAGCCCGGCTCGGAGTGGCAGAAGATGAAGCCCCGCGACCGCGCCAAGGTGATGTGGCGGCTCGCGGACATGCTCGCCGCGCGCGCCGCGGAGATCGGCCTGATCGAGACCATCGACAACGGCAAGCCGATCTTCGAATCGCAGTTCGTCGATACGCCGGCCGCCGCGGAGTGCCTCTACTACTTCGCCGGCTGGTCGGGCAAAGTCGGCGGCGAGACGGTGCCGGTTCAGGAGAACGCCTTCACGTACACGCTGCGCGAGCCGGTCGGTGTGGTCGGCGCGATCACGCCGTGGAACTTCCCGCTGATGCTGGCGGTCTGGAAGATCGCCCCGGCTCTCGCATGCGGAAACACAGTGGTCATCAAGCCAGCCTCGAACACCGCGCTCTCGCTTCTGAAGTTCGCCGAGTACGCTGCCGAGTGCGGTCTGCCGGCGGGCGTGCTGAACGTCGTGCCGGGGCGCGGCAGCGTCGTGGGCAACGCGATCGTCGATCATCCCTGCGTCGACGCGATCGCGTTCACGGGCTCGGCGGAGGTCGGGCGCGAGCTGATGGCACGCGCGGCCAGGACGCTCAAGAAGATCTCGCTCGAGCTCGGAGGCAAGTCGCCGAACATCGTCTTCGCCGACGCCGATCTCGAGGCGGCCGCGCGCGGCGCCCTCAACGCCATCTTCTACGGCAAAGGCGAGGTCTGCGCTGCGGGCTCGCGCCTGCTGGTCGAGGAATCCGCGCACGACGAGCTCATGGCCAAGGTCGCCGAGCGCGCGAGCAAGATGGTCGCCGGCGATCCGCTCCACCCCAAGACCCGCCTCGGCGCGATCGTGTCGAAGGAGCAGATGGAGACGGTGCTGCGCTACATCGACGCCGGCAAAAGCGACGGCGCGAAGCTCGTGGCCGGCGGCGAGCGCACCGACATCGGCACAGGCAAGGGCTATTTCGTCAAGCCCACGATCTTCGACGACGTCCTGCCGGAGATGAAGATCGCGAAGGAAGAGATCTTCGGTCCGGTGCTGGCGACGATCCGCTTCAAAGACGCGGACGACGCGATCGCCAAGGGCAACGCCACCGTCTACGGCCTCGCGGCCGCAGTCTGGACCCGCGACATCTCGAAGGCCCACCGCATCGCCCGCGCCATCAAGGCCGGCACGGTCTGGATCAACACCTACAACCTCTATGACCCGGCCCTGCCCTTCGGCGGCTTCAAGGAATCAGGCTTCGGCCGAGACCAGGGCCGCGACGCGCTGGAGAAGTACACGCAGACGAAGAGCGTTTGGGTGAATCTGTAGCGTGGAGACTTGGCACGCCAGACGAACCGAGGGATACTGAACGCGGGAGTGCCCTTCCCTCCGCACGGATGCAGGAGCGTTCCCGACGACGAACGACTACGATCTGAAGTCTGAGCCATGTCCACTTCCGTCGAAGACCTTTACCGCCAAGCATCTGATCTTAGCGCCGACGATCGGGCTGAGCTGGCAGGCATGCTTCTCCAGAGTCTCGAGGATGCTAGAGACCCTGACGCCGAAGAGGCTTGGGCGAGGGAAATTGAACGACGAATGGCTGAATACCGCGCCGGTCGCGTTCGATTGATTCCCTGGAGTGAGGTCCGCGCCCACCTTCACCGCTCCAACCGATGACGCTGCTCAGCTTCTTCGATGAAGCATCTGACGAGATCGAACAAGAACGGCGCTGGTATCACGACCGAAGCCTGGCCGCCGAGGCATCTTTCCTCCGTGAGCTCGACCATGCAGTTGAATCCGTACTTGACTCGCCAGTGCGATGGCCGAAGCACATCGCCGGCACGCGCCGCTACGTCTTCCCCACATTTCCATTCTCTCTCGTTTACTTTGTCGACCGCGAAGTTGTAGCTGTCGTGGCGCTTGCTCACCATAGTCGACGCCCCGGGTATTGGCGGCGGCGTCTGCGGTGACCGCCATGTGCTCGCCAGCCGTAGCCGCCTGAACCTCCACAGCGGCAACGTTTCGGGAACATACGCTCTGATCGCTCGGATCGAAACCATCACAGGCTCCGCAACCCTGAACTTCCGGCCTGCCTCCCTCCGCCTCGCTGCTACAATGTGGGCCCCCTCTGAACAAAATATCCAACGAACGAAACGGACGGTTATTGAATGAAACGTGCTCTGCTCCTTGCCCTTGCGATTCTCTCACTCGTGCTTCTCGGCTGCCCGCCGAAGGAGGGCGGTACTTCGTCCGCGGGCAATGAGATTCTTGTCGGCGAGTACGCCTCGATGAGCGGCCCACAGGCGACATTCGGACAGACGACGCATGAGGGCATCACGCTGGCCGTCGAAGAGATCAACGCCGCCGGCGGGATCAACGGACGCAAGATCAAGATCCTGCTCGAGGATGATCAGTCGAAGCAGATCGAGGCCGCGAACGTGGTTACGAAGCTGATCTCTCAGAGCAACGTCGTAGCCGTCCTCGGCGAGGTAGCTTCCTCCTGTTCAATCGCCGCAGGGCCGATCTGCCAGAATTACAAAGTACCGATGATCACGCCCTCGTCGACCAACCCCGAGGTCACCAGGAAAGGCGACTACGTCTTCAGGATGTGTTTCGTCGACTCCTATCAGGGCGAGAATCAGGCGAACTTCGCCGCGAATTATCTGCACGCGAAGAAGGCCGCGGTGCTGGTCGACGTCAAGAGCGACTATTCGACCGGCCTCTCCGAGTTTTTCCAAGGGCGCTTCAAGGAGCTCGGTGGCACGATCGTCGCCAACGTCAGCTATGCCAACGGCGACAGCGACTTCAAGGCACAACTCACCCGGGTGAAAGCGGCCAATCCGGACATTCTCTATGTCCCCGGCTACTACACCGACATCGGTCAGATCGCCATTCAGGCCCGCGACCTCGGGATGACGCAGCCGCTGGTCGGCGGCGATGGCTGGGAGTCGCCGAAGCTCATCGAGATCGGCGGCAAGGCCCTCGAGGGCTGCTACTACTCGAACCATTACTTCGCCGACGATCCCGCCCCGGCCGTCCGCGACTTCGTGACGAAGTACACGGTGCGATTCAAGCAGAAACCCGGCGCGCTCGCCGCACTCGGCTACGACGCTACAAAGGTGCTGGCCAATGCGCTCAAACGCTGCGCGAAAATCGACGGCCCGACCCTGCGCGACGAGATCGCGAAGACCAAAGACTATGCGGGAGTGACCGGCACGATCACGCTCGGCCCAGACCGCAACCCGATCGGCAAGAAGCTCGTCGTCGTGGAGATCAAGAACGGCCAGCTCGCTCTTGCCGCAACGATCGATCCGAACGCCCCGGCGACGGGCGCGACGGCCACCACCGGTTCGGGCAAGTAGGAGCGCGGCGTCAGAGGAGCGCCGGCATCCTTGCCGGCAAGTCGCGGGGCGTCCTCGCCCCGCGACGCAAAACGAGCAGGATGAGCTTATGCTGCACGATTCCGCAGCGGGGCAAGG
>DASQGS010000483.1:0-2936 GCA_035632455.1 Thermoanaerobaculia bacterium
TTATGACATCTATCGAAGTTCTCTGGGCGGTGCGCTCAACTTCGTCTCGAGCACAGCGGGAACCTCGGCAACGGACAACGGGCTCTTCGCGAACACCACGTACCTCTACGCGGTTCGCGCCGTCGCGGGCGGCGGGGTCTATTCGCCGTTCACTCCAATCGACCCGGCCACGACGATCGTCTTCAGTGACTCCAGCCTCACCGGAGTGCTGATCCAGGCAGTGCACCTCACGCAATTGCGCACGGCAGTCAACGCCATGCGCGCCGCAGCGAACCTGTCCCCGGCGACCTTCACCGATCCGACGCTCACTCCAGGCGTCACGATGATCAAGCAGGCGCACGTCGCCGAGCTTCGCGCGGCGCTCAATGAGGCACGGTCGACAATCGGGCTTCCGGCAATCGTCTACACCGATCCAACGATCACCAGCGGGAGCACGGTGATGAAGGCAGTGCACTTGACGGAGTTGCGCGCGGGAACGCAATAGCCCGGCAGCACGGCGGTCGCAAGGCGCAGCCGCGCCGGGCCGCCGACCCAAGGCCGCAGGTCGAACTGGACAGACCGCGTAGATAGCGGCCCAGCGCGACTGGGCCCTACGGGCCTACCTTTGCTCCCCTTCTCCATCCTGCGACAACGACGCCGAGGACGATCGCGATCGACGCGAACGCGAACCAGTCGCCGAAGCGGACGTAGGGCGTCGTCGAGTGCCTTGGATGAAACTCGGCGTAGATGATTCCTTGCGATGGCATTGGCAGCGACTGGATCAAGCGCCCGCTAGGATCGACGAACGCGGAGATGCCGGTGGTGGCGGCGCGGAGCAGATAGCGATCGTCCTCGATGGCTCGAAGCCGGGCCTGCGCCAGATGCTGCTCCGGCGCCGAGGTGCCGTCGTACCAGGCATCGTTCGTGATCGTGACCAGTACCTCCGCGCCGTGAATCACTTGCGTCCGCGCGATCTGCGGATACACGATCTCGTAGCAGATGGCGGGACCGTAGGCCATCCGGCCGCGGAGCGGCGTGTCGTTCGTCCCGAACTCGAAGTCCCCGACATCGTGCGTGAGTTTCTCGGCGAAGAAGAGCGCCTTCTTCAACGGCACATATTCGCCGAACGGCACGAGGTGAATCTTGTCGTAATGCCCGATGGTCTTCCCTCCGCTCACGAGAAATGCCGAGTTCCAGAGCTTCGACGGTCGCGTTGGATCGTCGGCGATGGACCCGAGGATGATGTCGACGCCATGCTCGCGGGAAACCGACTCGATGTAGCTGCGATAGAAGCCGGTGGACGAATACGCCAGCGGCACGGTCGACTCCGGCCAGATGATGATCTGCGCGCCGTGAGCCACGGCCTCGCCGGTCATCGACTGCATCTTGTCGAAGATGGCAGCGATGTTCGCCTCATCCCATCGCATCTCCTGCGAAATGTTCGGCTGTAGAAGCGCTGCGGTCACCGCCGGCTCGCCCGTAGGCCGCGCGATCAGCTTGGCCGCGACGAGTCCGGTCATCGGCCAGACGACTCCGAGGATGACGATTCCGGCGACGGCAAAGAGGCGATGCGTGACCGGCGCGCGTGCGGTGATGAGCCAACCGAGAGTCACGCCTGGAACGAGAATCAACGCCCCGGTGGCGTACGGACCAGCCACGCGGTCAATCTGGATGAGCGGCGTGTAGTCGACGATGGCCGTGGCGATGAGGTTCCATGGAAAGCCCGTGAGGAGATAGGTCCTCGCGTACTCGACCGCGGCCCAGGCGAGAGGGAGGAGCAACCACCGGCCGAGGCCGTCGCCGAGCCTGAGGCGGTGGACGAAGAACGCGAAGAGGCCGCCGAAGATGCCGAGGTAGATGGCCATCGCGATGTAGATCAGCACGCCGACCGCATACGGCAGGCCGCCGTAGTGCGACATCACACGGATGACCCACGGCGCCATCATCAGCCAGGCGACGCTGTTGCTGAGCCAGCCGAGAAGGACCGCCTCCCAGCCGCCCGCCCACGCCGCCGCGAAGACGAGCGGCAGAAGCGCAACGAACATCAGCCATCCGAGCGAGTAGGTCGGAAACGAGAGGCCGAAGAGTACGCCTGAGATGACCGCCAGGCCGATCCGCAACGCGCGGGAGCGAGCAACGAGATCACGCATACGGCAGGGAGTCTACCAAGCCGCCGTCGCGGGCATTCGCGCCATGAGGACGCCTCACTTCTTGAACAGCGCGTCAAACGCCTTTCGCGCGTCGTCCGGAGTCGCTACCTTCCCCTTGTCGGCAGCCAGGTCCTTGACGATCTTCGGCTGGAAGAACGTGCACTCATTCCGGGCATGCTTGTTCGCCACGCGAGCCGGGATGTTCTCGCGGCATTCCCATGGGCTGGTGGTGTCGAACAGGCGGCAGTTGCCGCACGTATGCAGGTCGGAGCCGCACTTGATGCACACGTCTCCGGTGCCGATCTCTCCGATGTGGTTCTGGAGCTCGCTGCACCGGTTGCATTTGAAGGCTTCGGGGCCGAAGCCGCCGGCGGTGCGTCCGCGCGGCGCGCCTTCCAATCGCTGGCGGAACGGATCGGGCCGCGGACCCTGGGGACGGTCGCCGCCACCGCTGCCTCGGGGTTTCGATCCGTAGCCTCCACCATCCTGATATCCCTGATGCCTGTATTTTCGATCGCTCACGTTCACCTCATGAAAAAGACGTAGAGAGCTCCCGCCATGAGAAACAGCCCAAGAAGCAGCAGGATCGCGCGAATCGCAACTCGCGCCATCTTCAGCAGCACCCAGATGATCAGGATGGCAACGAAGACGATCCCGAGGAGCTCGATGTTGGGCATGCCGGGAAGTGTTCAGTGTAACCCTATTTCGACGCGTGGTTGTTTCATCGTTGCGGATATTCTTCGTTGCCGTAGCCGTTGGCGTCGCCGTCGCCGTCGCCGGATTCTGACTTCGGTGCGTCATGCGTGG
>DASQGS010000484.1:0-6811 GCA_035632455.1 Thermoanaerobaculia bacterium
AGTCCATATCGTCACGCCGCGCCAGTCAAGTCGTCCGCCGTGATCGTGCCGGTCACGAACGTGCCGCCGACCGGAATCGAGCAGCGGAAGTGAATGGGGAAGATCTCATCGGCATTGCCGCCGAGGCGGGCCCATTGGCGCGAGAGGTACTCGCTGGACGGCGGCTCCGCGAACCAGAAATAGACCGGGCCGTCGGGGGTCAGGATGACCGGCTGCAGCTCCTCGAGATCCGGCGCATCGGACGGCGAGCAGAAGCCGGCGTGCTGCGAGCCATCGGCGAGGACGAATTGCGTCCGCGCGATGAATGTGTCGTGCTCGCGGCCCGTGAGCTCGCTGTGATCGGTCGCGTAGACGACGGCCGAATCGTCAGTGTCGCCGGCGTAGCGCCATATCGCGGCCCGCTCGAGATCGGCAACGGTGAGGTCGACGAATTTCTTCATGGATTGCCGCGGCCATTATCACGCAATTAAGGATGAGAGTATGGATGAGAGGAATCCCTTCATCCTGATGCATGGACCCGCTTTGCACTTCAAACTGAGCCGGGTTCGCATTCAATTCAACATTCAACATTCAACATTTGACATTCAACATTGGGTCTTCTACCACCCACGCGCGGGTCGCCACTCGTCCACGACCGCTTCCCCATCGATCACGTGATAGACCGGATACATCGCCGCCGTCAGGCACGAATGATTCGGGATGATCCGCAGCCTCGATCCCAAGGGATGGTTGCGGATCGCCGCATCGTCGCCCTCGATCTTGCCGTGCTCCTGCGACAGCGAGCGCAGCTTCAGCGGCAGCGTTTTCAGCGCGAGATCGCAGACCACACCGAAGCCGAAGTCGCGATCGATGTGATCGGGCCCCATGTCCTTCGAGAGCGCGAGCGCGCCGGCATCGACGATGAGCGCCCCGCGCTCCGGGTAGCAGCCGACCACCGTCGTCATCACCGAGGCCGCGCAATCGGAGAGGCGGCAAGAGCCGATCGCGGCCTGGAACGCATCGAAGAAGACGTAGTTGCCCGGCCGCACTTCATCGCAGTCCTTGATCTCCTCGACGACCGCGAGCGTCGGCGTCGATCCGACGCTTCGCACGAGATCGCCGAGTCCTGCGGGGATGAGCATGGATCGAAAGCGCGTGAGCGCCGCCGTCTCCTCCGCCGCGATCCGCCGGATTTCGTCAACGGATCGCGCATGGTACGAATGCCCGGCATGTGTCAGCAGCCCGCGAAACTCGATCGCATCGGAACCGGCCATCGCCAACGCCAGCCGCACGCTCGCCGGATCGTACGGATCGACGCCGGCGCGGTGATACCCGCAATCGATCTTGAGAAAAACATCGAACATGCCGCCATGCCCCGCGTGCCACGCCTCGATCGCGCGGAGAGCCTCTTCGCTGTCGATCAGCAGGTTCAGGCGCTCGATGCGGCTCGCGATCTCCGCGGCGCGTTCCAGCTTGTCCGGCGCGATCGGTACGGCGTACGTGATGTCGCGGAATCCGTCCGCCTCAAGGTGCTCAGCCTCCGCGAGGGTTGACACCGTGATCGGGCCCGGCGCTCCTTCACTGGGTCCCCCACCCTGCATCCGCGCGATCTCGCGAGTCTTGTGGGTTTTCACATGCGGGCGAAACGCGACCTCGGAGCGAAGCGCTTTCTCGCGCATCTGATCGCAGTTGCGCTGAACGCGATCTCGATCGACCAGGAAGGCGGGCGTGTCTACGGAGCGTAGATTCATGGCATGAGGTCGAGTCACTTGCGGCAATCGAACGATTCGTCATCCTGAGGCGGCGGAACCCCGTAGGGGTGTAGCGCGCCGAAGGATCTCCTTGCCAAAGACTACAATCTTCGCACGAGATCCTTCGCCGTCTACGCGGCTCAGGATGACGGTGGCACGCATGCGAAAAATCATCCACATCGACATGGACGCATTCTACGCGTCCGTCGAGCAGCGGGACCGGCCCGAGCTGAAGGGGCAGCCGGTAATCGTGGGCTGGCCTGGCGAGCGCAGCGTTGTTTGCGCGGCGTCGTATGAGGCGCGCAAGTTCGGCGTGCATTCGGCGATGCCGGCGTCGCGCGCGCGGCGCATGTGCCCCGAGGGCGTGTTCATCGCGCCGGACTTCGAGAAGTATCGTGAAGTCTCGCACCAGATCCGGGCGATCTTCGAGCGGCACACGCCGCTGGTCGAGCCGCTGTCGCTCGACGAGGCGTATCTCGACGTCACCCAGGAGCTGACCGGAATCCCGACCGCGACCGAGACCGCCGAGGCCATCCGCCGCGAGATTCGCACCGAGACTCACCTCACCGCCTCGGCCGGGGTCGCGCCGAACAAGTTCCTCGCCAAGATCGCCTCGGACTGGCGCAAGCCCGACGGCCTCTTCGTCATCCGCCCCCATCAGATCGAGGCCTTCCTCGTGAGCCTGCCGGTCCGCAAGATCCCCGGCGTCGGTCCGGCCACGGAGAAGTCTCTGAACGCACTGAGCATCGCCACCGTCGGCGATCTGCTGCGATTCACCGCCGATGATCTCGTCGCGCATTTCGGCAAATGGGGCACGCGCCTCTGGGAGCTCGCACGCGGTATCGACGAATCGCCCGTCGTCCCCTCGCGAAAACGAAAGTCGTGGTCCAGCGAGAACACGTTCGCGAAGGACCTGACCAAGGAAGAGGTTGCCGAGTTTCTGCGCAAAGAGGCGCACGAGCTGTGGGACTCGCTGGCCAAACACGCCGTGCTCGGCCGCACGGTCACGGTCAAATTACGCACGCCCGACTTCCGCACGCTCACCCGGCGCATCACCCCGGACGAGATCCCATCGAGCGGCGACGACCTCGCGCGGATCTCGCTCGATCTCCTCGATCGCTTCGACTTCCCCGAGGGCAGCCGCTACCGCCTGGCGGGAATCGGCGTCTCGAATTTTCTTGATGACGAGGAGGGCGAGGAAGCGGTGCCGGCAAAGGAGCAGCCGTTGTTGTTCGAGGGGAACAAGTAGGGCTCAGCCGCGCTGGGCCGCCCGCATGTCTTGGTCCTCACTCGCGCTCGATTTGACCTCCTCCCCGACCTTGCTCCATCATCAAGCCATGACGACCAGCGCGTCGACCAAGCTCACGTACGAGGACTACGCCGCCATTCCGGAGGACGGCCTCCGGCACGAGATCATTGACGGGGAGCATTATGTGAACCCAGCACCCTTCACGAAACATCAGGCGATCTCGCGAAGGCTCGAGTTCGCGTTGCTCAAGTACCTGGAGCTGAGGCCGATCGGGATCCTTTTCCACGCTCCTTGCGATGTCGTCCTGTCCAACGTCAATGTGGTCCAGCCCGACATCCTTTACATCGCGACCGAGCACGAGCAGATCATCACGGAGAAGAACATCCAAGGCGCTCCTGACCTGGTTATCGAGATCCTCTCGGAATCGACCCGGCGCACCGACGAAATCACCAAGCGAAACCTCTACGAGCGTTTCGGCGTCGCGGATTACTGGGTCGTCGACCCAGTCCTAGACAGCGTGAAGATCTACCGGCTGACCAGCGGCCGATACGAGCGCGTGGCCGAGATCAGCGCCGAAACGGGAGGCCGTCTCGAATCGCCGCTCCTACCCGGCTTCAGCCTGGACATCGCGGCCGTGTTTCGCGACTGAATGCGGTTGAGACGCCAACGCGCTCATGGACGCGGTCCGCTTCGGAGCCGCGTTCTCGCCGGTTGCCGATGAGTTGGAGGCGATGGCGCGAGCCGTTCGCCACACCGTCGCGATCCGGAAATCAACTGCCGGGACGGACGCCCTGAACACCCACAATCTCGCGAAGAGTCTCGAGCGCCGCCCCGAGGGCGCCGACCTCGCCGCCCAAGTCGCGGAAATGCGCAAGGCCCTTGGCCGCGGCGGCAAGAGACGCGCGGCGCCACCCGTCCCAGCGGAAGCGGCGAAGGCGGAGGCCGCGGGTCAATTCAAGGCCGCCAAGGATCTGCGCGACAGCCAGCCCTGATCCGATTCAGCCAGCGTGTGAACCTGGAACGGGGCCCGTTTGCGGGCCCCGTTCTGAACTGAGAAAGGTACACGTAATGAACGCTGCTCCTTCGATAACAGCGCGAGCCTCGAAGCGATCAGGCTTGAGATCGGACCGATTCGGGATATCCTTAGATCATCCGAGGCTTCATTGCTTCCCATCGACGATGTTCGGCTTCCTCGCACGGAAGCCGAAGTGCCTTCCGAATGGGCATATCGTCGCGGAGGTTCGCAAATGGGCATCTTTGCGAAGACATGGAACAAGACCGGGCTGCGCGAGAAAGGCATCGCGCACTGGCTGCTTGCCATATTCTTGGTTCTTGTTGGCTTCCATCTGTCGTACTGGCTGAGTCGTTATGACTGGTGGCAGGATGCGTGCTACTCGGCGTCCAACGCACTCGTGTCTCTGACACCCGCAACGACGACGCATCCCTCGCACACGGCCGTGGTGCTAATAGATGATGATGACTATTGGAGAGGCGAGTGGGCACGACGTGTGCCCTTGAAGCGCCACACACTCGCAAGACTCCTGCGGACCATCAAAGCCGCGAGCCCCAGAGGGATTGCGGTCGATATCGACCTTCGCTGCCAGACGCCCGATGGCAGCGTCATCGTGCATGACGACTACCGGGAGGAAACTGAAGACTTGCTTACGTCTGTGCGTGATATCGGCCGAAACATCCCGATCGTCCTCGGAAAGAGCATCGGATTTGACGAGACTCGCCGGAAGTTTGTCGTCGACGCCGACGTGTTCGATCGCTTCGACTTTGGAGACGCCAATGTCCACGCTGGGTACACGCGGCTCCCACGTGACCTGCGCCAAGTCGCGCTTAGCGCGGCCACCACTGGTATCAACCTCGACTCCTTCGCCTCGGTCGCAAGCCGGCTTGACCGGCAATCGCTCAAGACTGCAACCAATCGATCTGGCACGTCCCTTCCGTTCGTGCGTTCGTTCTTCGGACGAGATCAGTTTGAAAGCGCCTCAGCCCTTGTGCCTGCAAGGAAGATCCTGACCGGCGACAGCCCGGCGATGCATGCACTTCGAGGCAAGTTCATCATCGTCGGCGGCGACTGGCACCGTGATGCGTACGGGCGCGGCGAACGCATCGATGCCCATATGACTCCCCAGGGTTGGATGTCAGGAGCCCTGATCCACGCAAACTACATCGAAGCGGTGCTGTCGGAGCAGGTGATGATGCCGAGCGGAGAGGGCGTTCACCTCGGTGTCGAATTGGCGATCGGGTTCCTGCTCACGAGCATCTTCGCGTGTGCGATCAGCTACTGGAAGATCTTGTATCTCATCGCACTGGCCTGCGCAGTCGCACTGTTTTCGCTACTCGCATGGGCCAACCTGGGAGTGTTCGTAGACGCGGCTCCGCCACTCATCCTGCTCGCCGGGAACGCAGCCACCGAGAAAGTGCTGGACTGGAAGCGCGCGGCCGACCAGCATCGGGCTTGCGCCACAAAGACGGAGAGCGCATGAAGCCTATCCGGTTGATCCTCCTGATAGCCGCGATTCTCATCGTGAGTGCGCTCATTCTATTTCATCAACAGCTCCCCTTTTTCGGGCCGGACGCGCGCGTGGCCTCCAAATCCATTCAGAGCTTGCCGACGCCGACACGCCCCGCGCCAGCGTCGGCCGAGCAGCAGAATGTGCCGGGCGACTCCGAGATCACGAGCACAGGCGCAATGGCATCGCCGGGAGACGGCGGCTCCAGCGAACAAGAGATGCACAACTATCATGAGAGGATGAGGGTGACCGGGGCCAAGCCTCCTCACAGTGGGCCACCGCCGACCACGAGCGGTCGCACAACTCCTCAGGACACGCTGCCAACTTCGACCACCCTCGGTGGCACGTTGAGAATAGCCACCGCGACGGATGGTTTTGTGATAGTTCCTGCAAAGTCTCCCCCCACTAACAAACCGGTCACTATCAGTGCAGGCACGACTTCTATTCGGAAGTGCCAGGAGTGCGGCGAGGCATCGCCAAGCCCGCGTTCCACCCGGATCACCTCTGTTTCACCGAGGGCGTCTGGTCAGGTGGCCCCTCGGCCGAATCGCGAGAGACTTGCGGCTAGACTGAGGGTTCATCCTAGTCCGGAGCAAAGCGCGCTATCGCGGCGGCTCGCCATAGAGCAGGTTGCGCGATTCCAGGGGCACGCGGCCTCCTTCCGCTTTATGCCTGAGCACCGGCTCGTGCTAACTTCCATGAGGATCATTCCGACCACCTACTACTACCGAAGAACAGTCTTCTATGACACTTACGGCTGGGAGCCTGCGGTCTACATCTATGGTCTCTCTCCGCGATACGGTCTGTGGGATACGACGTTTCTCGCCTTTGCATTGGATCATGTCGCCGAATATCAGTATGCCCTTATGTTCTACAACCACATGAACGACGCAGAGATTCAGCACTGGCTGCAGGATTCGGGCGCGATTGCTGCGAACAATCAGTATCTCCGGGCGAAGCTGGATGCGATGAAGGTGGAGATGGCGAAACTGTCGGGAAGCGAGACAAATCCGGCGTATGTTCCTCCCGACGCCCAAGATGTCGCGCTATCGCCAGAGATTATTGCGCTGCTGACGGCAAAGTAGTCGAGAGCGACGCTGTTGGAAGTCCTACTTCTTCATCGATCCGCGACGCTGCGGAGATGCGAATCAGCCCGGCAAAGAGATTGGCAACGGTGAAGTCGCCGTGGGCGTCGTCGATACGGGGATTCATTATGGCCCCGCTGCTGCCATGCACCAGGACAAGTCGCGTACGCATGCCCATGGCGACGCGACGTTCGGTAGAATCGCGCCATCGCTGAAGCGGACGAG
>DASQGS010000485.1:0-4092 GCA_035632455.1 Thermoanaerobaculia bacterium
CGACGCGGGCGAAAGGCGTCGGCGGTCTGTCGCCCGCGTCGCGGGCTCCACCGGTTTTGTCGCGTCACCGCCAACCCCCGGCTTGCGCCGGGGGCTAAATTCTTACGCCACCTTCGGCGGCTGTGCCCGACGAAGTCGAAAATGGCCAAACTCCACAGCGGCAGTTCATGCCTGCGCTCCATGACGCTAAACTGGCGCTCCATGCTCCGCATCCGCGCTTTGTCCAAATCCTTCGGCTCGAACCTTGCCGTTGACGGCGTGTCGCTGTCGATCGGGCGAGGCGAGGTCGTGGCGCTGGTCGGCGAGAACGGCGCGGGAAAGACGACGCTGATGCGCATCGTCGCCGGCGAGCTGGCGCGCGACGGCGGGACGATCGAGCTCGATGGCGCGGCCGTGCATTTCCGTTCCGCGCGCGACGCCGGCGCGCACGGCATCGAGCTCGTCCATCAACATTTCATGCTCGTCGACGAGCTCACGATCGGCGAGAACCTTGCGCTTACCGCACGCGCTTCGTTCGCGCTCACCTCGAGGCGCGCCATCGAACGGCGCGCGGAGCGGATCATCGCCGAGAGCGGCATCGAGCTACGCGATCCCCGCAGGCGCGCCGGCGATCTGTCCGTCGGCGAGAAATCGAAGCTGGAGCTGATCAAGGCCGTCTCCAGGAAACCGCGCATCCTGATTCTCGACGAGCCGACGTCCGTGCTCGCGCCGGCGGAATCGGCCGAGCTCTTTCGCGTCATGCGGCGCCTCGCGGCCGATGGAACCGCGATCGTGTTCATCAGCCACAAGCTTCCCGAGGTGCTCGAGGTCGCCGATCGCATCGTGGTCATGCGCGCGGGGCGCGTCGTCGCGGAGAGCGCTGCCAGCGCGACGACCGCCGATCAGCTCGCGAACGCGATGGTCGGCACCTCGGAGGAGCACGAGCGTCCGCAACGCACGAGCGCTCACGACTTGTCCGCCGCGGCGGAATCGATCGCGCCGCTCCTCTGCGAATCCCTGGTCACCAAGCCGGTTGACCACGCCGTCGCGCTCGACGGCGTTTCGCTCGCCGTCAAGCGCGGCGAGATCGTGGCGATCCTCGGCGTCACCGGCAACGGCCAGAGCGAGCTCGCGGCAGCGCTTCGCGGCCTCGCGCCGTTGCAACGCGGACGCATCCTGCTCGACGGCCGCGACGCCACTCCGCGAGCGCTCCTGCGCGCCGCGCGCATCGGACACATCCCGGAAGACCGCACGCGCGACGGCCTCGTCGCGGAGATGACGATCGCGGAGAACTTGGGTCTGGCGGCGCGCCGCTGGAAACCCTCCGAGGCCGATCGCCGCGCGGAGCGACTGATCGGGCTCTACTCGATTCACGCCTCCGGGCCGCGGCAGCGCGCCGGCGACCTCTCTGGCGGCAACCAGCAGAAGGTCGTCCTCGCGCGCGAGATCGACCGCGAGCCGGAGGTCATCATCGCCGCCGAGCCGGCGCGCGGCCTCGATATCGCGGCAACGCGATTCGTGCGCGATCAGCTTCGCATCGCTGCCGAGCGCGGGGCGGCGATCCTGCTGATCACATCGGATCTCGACGAAGCATTCGAGCTTGGCTCCGCGTTTCACGTGATGTATCGCGGCCGCGCCAGCCGCCGGCTCACGCGAGACGAGGCGCTGGAACGCGCGGGTGGAATGATGGCCGGGATCGCATGAGGCAGATCGCCGTCGCCATCGCCGCGGCGATCGCCGCGCTGCTGCTCCTCGCGCTGACGGGCTCGGCATTCGGCCACGCGCCGGGCGAGTTGCTGGGCACTTTGTTGCGCGGCTCGCTGGGATCGAGATTCGCATGCGAAGGGACGCTGCTGAAATCGATTCCGCTGTTGCTGACGGGCCTGAGCGTGGCCGTGGCATTCCGCGCAGGCGTCTGGAACATAGGAGGCGAAGGGCAGTTTCTCGCCGGCGCGCTCGCGGCGTTTCTCGTCGCGCGCTCGGTCGCCATCGGACCGATTGCGATCGTGCTCGCGCTCGCCGTATCGATGATCGCGGGCGCGGCGTGGGCATCGATCGCGTCGCTGCTGCGGCTCTGGCGCAACTCCCCCGAGGTGCTGACGACCATCCTTCTGAACTTCATCGCCATCCATCTCCTCGGATATGCCGTGAACGGACCGCTGCAGGAAGCCAGCGGAAAGTATCCGCAGAGCGAAGCGGTGCCCGCCGCGGCGTCGCTCCCGGCGCTCGGAGGCACGGAGCTGCACGCCGGCCTGCTGATCGCGCTCGCGGTTTGTGGCGCGTGCTGGTTTCTTCTCTATCGAACCTCCGAGGGACTTCGACTGCGGGCCACGGGATTCAACCCGTTTGCCGCGCGGTACGCCGGAATCAACACCGGCGCGCAGATCTTCAGGGCGATGGCGATCTCGGGCGCGATCTCCGGACTCGCCGGCGGGATCGAGCTCCTCGGCGTGACCCACCGCCTCTTCGAGCGATTCGCCTCCGGCTACGGATACTCGGGCATCGCCGTGGCGCTTCTCGCGCAGCTCCATCCGCTGGCCACGCTCGCCTCGGCGTTCTTTTTCGGCGCGCTCGTCACCGGCGCAGGCGAGCTCCAGCGCTCGGCGGGAATCTCGTCCACGGTCGCGGTCTTCGGCCAGGCCATCGTGATCCTCGCGCTGATCCTTTTCGGAGCGATCGAGAAGCGCATGGCTCGCAAGACTCCGAGGCGGCCGGCGGCGGGAGAACCGGCGAGCGTTCCGAGCGAGGCGGTGCCGTGATCGAACAACTTCTCGCCACCTCGCTCCCGCTCGCGATCGTCGCCTCGACGCCGCTGCTGCTCGCGGTGCAAGGAGAGCTGATCGCGGAGCGCAGCGGGATGATCAACCTCGGCATCGAGGGCATGATGCTGACCGCAGCCATCTCCGCCGTCTTCGCCGCGCAGCTCAGCGGCAGCATCGCTATCGGCTTCCTCGGCGGCATCGCCGGAGCGGCGCTCATCGGCCTGCTGTTCGGCTTCTTCGCAATCGCGCTTCGAGCCGATCAGATCGTGACCGGCACGGCGATCAACCTCCTGGCCCTCGGCGGCACGGGGTTCGTCTATCGCGAGATGGAGCAGAGCGCGATCTTCGTCCGCTCAGTCCCGCATCTCGGCAAGCAATCGATTCCGCTGCTTCAGTCGATCCCGATCCTCGGACCGCTGCTCTTTCAGGCCGATCTCGTCGTGACCTGCGCCTGGGTCGTGCTGCCGATCATGCTCGCCATCATTCTCTGGAACAGCAGCTTCGGCCTTCGCCTGCGGGCCTGCGGCGAGAACCCCGCGGCGATCACAGCGAACGGCTGGTCCGTCGCCGCGCACCGGTCAGCGGCGCTGGCGATCGAGACGCTGCTCGTCGGCATCGCCGGCGCCTACCTCGCCCTCGCGCTCTCGAGCGGATTCGCCGAGAACATGGTCGCTGGCCGCGGCTTCATCGCCCTCTCGATCGTGATCTTCGGCCGCTGGAAATTCAAAGGCGCGCTCGTCGGCACAACCGTCTTCGGCGCCACGGCAGCGATCCAGTACGCGATCCAGGCCATGAGCCCTGGATTTCAGTTCCACCTGCTGCTCGTGCTCCCCTACGTCGTGACGCTCGCAGTGCTCTGCGGCCTCGCCGGCCGCGTGCGCGCCCCGCAAGCGCTGGGGAGGTGATTGTGGACTGCGGCGGCAAGCGCTTATGGACAGCGGCGGCAAAGCCGCTTTTCGGGAATGAGGCGCGGCAAGTGCGTTCGCGCCGCGGCCGAGCCAAGACGGCGTTAGTTAGCCGGCCTTGCGCCTTCGATGCTTCTCTCGATCACGCGCGTCCCGCATCGCCGCCTCACCCGCGGCTCGATAGAACGCGATGATCTCGTCAGGAGTCTTACCGGTCAGCAACCGCGCGTGTCGGTCCCGAATTCGCCGCACCATGTCGACAGCGCGAATCTTAGGAATCTTCATCGGTAGCCACCTCCCGCGGTGATCGGATACTCAGACTCTGATGTCCTAAGTCTACGTTAACCGCATTGAACAGACGAATCTTCTCCAGGCGCACGATGTGCTTGAAGTCCAGCTCATGCCGCAACATCAGGGCAAAGAGGAACGATTTGTCCGCGGGTTTC
>DASQGS010000486.1:0-4965 GCA_035632455.1 Thermoanaerobaculia bacterium
CACTGACCACTGACCACTGACCACTAACCACTGCTCACTGCTACCACTGCTCACTTCTTCTAACTCACGGCTGCTCATCCACAGAAAGGCACGCATGCACATCAACCTCACCGGCAAGACTGCTCTCGTCACAGGCGCGTCGCGAGGAATCGGCGAAGCGATCGCCCGAAGGCTGGCGGAAAGCGGGGCAACGGTTCTCTGCGCGGCGCGAAGCGTGGCCCAGGTTGAGAAGCTGGCCGAGGAGATCCGCGCCGCCGGCGGGAACGCCTCGGGCGTCGAGCTCGACATCGCGGGGGCGGACGTGCGCGACCGGATCAAGCGGCTCTACGATGAGCAGAAGGCGATCGACATCCTTGTCAACAACGCCGGGATCACGGAGGACGATCTTTTCATCCGGATGAAGCCGGAGGCCTGGTCGAACGTTCTCAGGACGAACCTCGACTCCGCGTTTCACGTCACCCAAGAGATCGTGAAGCGGATGATCCGGACGCGGTGGGGACGGGTGATCAACATCTCGTCGGTCGTCGGCATGTCGGGGAACCCGGGCCAGGTGAACTACGCATCATCGAAGGCCGCGCTCATCGGCTTCACGAAGTCTCTCGCGCTCGAGATCGGCTCGCGAAACGTGACCGTCAACGCCGTCGCTCCCGGCTTCATCCAGACGGCGATGACCGAAGCGATGACCGCGGAGGCCAAGAAGACTCTGGAGGAGCGCATCGCATTGCGGCGCCTCGGAACGCCTGACGACATCGCTTGGACGGTCGTGTTCCTGGCCTCGGATCAGGCGAGCTACATCACCGGCGCGGTGCTCAACGTCAGCGGCGGTCTCTACATGTAGGCGCGACGGGCACCAGTGGCCGCACTTTGCAAGTGCGGCCACGGCACTTGGAAGCATAGGACATCCTCCTCCAACGCTGGAGGCGTGCATCGCTTCCGTGCATCTCACACGTGCCTGGTTCGAGCATCATCCGCGGGAAACGTCTCAACGTTCTCGGGCTCGCGCCGAGGACGCCCCAGGACCACCAGAGCGGAGTGCCGGATCGACGTCAGCAACGTCGTCGCCGCCGATTCCACGGTTCCAACAGAAGGATCTGCCTTGTAAAACGACTCAGTCCGCCGGGCGTGTGCCAGGAAGCGCTCGCGGCTTAGAAGTAGCTGCGAGCGATGGCATTCGATGGCCTCGCGTTTGCGCATCATCTCGCATTCTGAGAGCTCGATGCGGCTGAGCAGATCGGATTCCGGCGCTCCGCCGTGCACGATGTACGTCGTGATCGCGATCGGGAGCTCGGCCTCGACATCGCGAACTGCGGAGCGCACGTACCAACTAATGGCTCGGTGATCGGCGTGGAGATCGAGCGCCGAAGGGCTCACGACGAGCGTCGGGCGAAAGGTCCGCAAGAGGTCGCGAAACGCCGCGAGAAGACGATCGTCGCCGCGTCTTGCCAGACTCATGATCGCCTGATCCGGGAACTGCAGAAACCGCGCGTTCTCTGATTCGACACCGAGCACAGCCAGCGAGGCCAACGCCTCGGTGCGGCGCATCGCGCCCCATCGCTGGCGGTCGCTTGTGGTGATGAACCACTTCCTCTCCTGGTATCGCTGCGGCCAGGGATTGTTCTCGCCGTCGGTCACCAGAACGACGCTGACTACGCTTCCGGCGGCGATGACTCGTTGGATCAGCCCGCCCGCGGCGATGGCCTCGTCGTCCGGGTGTGGCGCTACGATCAACGCGCGCCCGATGGGGAGCCGATGTGGCATCAGAGTTGTCGTTCCTTCACATGAAACGGCGAATAGCCACGCCCATATGCCGGAGCCCAGAAGACGGCCAGGCGCTCGGCTTGGCCGGAGCTCGTGAAGACGTGGCGTCCCGCTGCGAGCTTGCGCGGACCGTTGTACGGCGTGCCGTCGAGGGATCCGCGGGCTTCGCCTCCGCGGGCGACGATCACATAGTCGCCCTCGACGGCGATGTTGAACGATCCGTCTCCGGCGATCCATTGCCCCGACGCGCGCAGGCTGCCGAGGTTGAGGAAGTTGTCGTTGAGGAACTTGCGGCCACGCGGCGGGAAGAAGTTGTTGTCGGCGATCGCGACGTGACAGCGCGCGGCGATCATCGACTCAGGAATGGTATCGCGCAGCAGGCCCTGCTGCATCTGCGCGCGGGAGATGGCCTCGAAGATGTTGTAGAACGGTCGCGGCCGAAAGATCGATTCGCCCTTGAGATCCATGATTGGCTCGCCTTTCCGCGTGAGCGAGAGAACCTCCCTCGTAAAGGCCAAATCCCTTCGCGTCTGTTGACCGCCCGGGCTGATGTAATGGAGCTTGAACCCGGCGCAGACGACTCCCGCACAAGCGAGGATCGGGACGAGATACGGTCTGGTGAACCGCCACCTAGCCACAAGGGCGGCGAGAAAGATTGCTCCGATCGGCATGAGCGGCAGAAAATCGCGGGTCGAGATCATGATCCAAAAGCTGCGAAGCGTGATCAGGAACAGCGCGAGCGCCACGGCGAAGTAGAACCGCCACCGCGCCGAGCCGTCGAACTCGCGGCGACGGCTGACGCTCCAGGCCTCGTAAAGCAGGACGGCCATCGCGATCGGAAAGAACGCGCGCCACAGCCAGACATTGTCCCGCGTCTCGCCGACGAGCTTGTTGAATGTGAAGTTGCAGTAGACCAGATCTTTCCACGCTCCGACTGAGATGAAGTACGCCGCGACGGCCGCAGGCACGATAACGAATCCACCGAGCGCTACGAGGAGCGTGCGCACGATCGGCCATGCCGCGGGCCTGCGCTCGCAGAGCAGGTAGGTGATCAGCGCGGCACCGCCCACCGTGATGATGAGCAGGAACGTCTTGAGCGAGACGCAGAACGCGATTCCGAGGATCAGGCCAATCAGAAAGATCCGCGAGCCCGTCAGTGCGCCGCCTGTCAGGACTACCAGCGCGATCATCCAGACCGCGATCCAGAGATTGTCGGTGCGAAACTCCAGGGTCTTGAGGAAGAAGCCGGGCATCAGGGTGAGGATCAGCGCCGACCAGATGGCGATGCGCTGCGTGTAGAGCCGCCGGCCGATGACGTAGGTCGCGGCGACGACGACAGCGAATAGCGGCACCATCGGCAACCGCATGTACAGAAGGGCATCCGGCCTCTCTCCGACCAGAGCGAGGAGCGGCGCGGTCAGCATGTGAAACAGCGGCGCGTGGTTGTCGAACAGATCGCGATATTGGACCAGGCCGGTCATCCATCCCCAAGCCACGTGGAGGTGCTGCGGCTCGTCGGAGTCGAACCGGTAGCGAAAGAAGCCGAGCACGCGGAGCGCGAGCCCGACCAACGAAAGAACGATGATGAGGGCCTGCTCGCTTCGGTCGAGGCCGCGCCAAGTCTCCTCGGCTGGCTCGGGCGCCGATGCCTCGAAGCCCGCAGCGGCGCCGGCGCTCACCGCGACATGCCTTCGGCGGATGTATCGGCGCAAGTCGAGATTTGCGGAGTCATTCGTGGGTAGGAGCGGACATGTGACCGCACGCGTGGGCGGCATCGTAGCATCGCCGCAGAGGCGGTCCAAGCGCGATGGATCGACGGCAAGAGAGCGATCCGGGACGCAGGAATTCGCAACGTTTGCAATTCTGTGTCATCTCAATGATTGACTAATCAACTATTGGTCTGTACTCTCGCCGCCATGCCCTTACGGATCACGGACGAGATCAAGCAGACGCGCCCGTTCGCCTCGAAATCGGCCGAGGCGGCGGTGGCCCTGATGCGCACGGCCGACCTCGTTCGGCGCGCCATCGGCGGCGTCGTGGAGAACGCCGGAATCACCTTGCAGCAGTACAACGTGCTCCGCATTCTCCGAGGCTCTGGTCCAAAGGGATTGCCGACGCTCGAGATCGCGGAGCGAATGATCGAGCAAGCTCCCGGAATCACGCGCCTGATCGACCGGCTCGAGGCGAAGCACCTCGTGGCGCGCGAGCGCTGCTCGACCGACCGGCGCCAGGTCTTCTGCTGCATCACCACCGAGGGCCTCGGTCTGCTGGACTCGCTCAACGAGCCAATGAGAAGCGTCGAAGCCTCGGCCCTCGGGACGCTTTGCGAGGAGCATGTCTCGCAGCTCCTCGGCATCCTGGACACCACCCGCGAGGCCATCCACGCCGCCATGACCACCTCTCCGCAAGCCAACCATCAACCACGATCATCACATCGATGACAGACAAGAACAGGAGAAAGACCGTATGAAGAAGCTGATTCAGCTCGTCCTCATTGCCACGCTCGCGCTCTTCGCCACGACACTCGCCGCCGACACGTTTGCGATTGACAAGAATCATTCCGAGGCTAGCTTTCAGGTCCGGCACTTCGTGACCAAGGTCCGCGGAAAGTTCACGGACTTCGGCGGCGCAATCAACATCGATCAAGCCAATCCCTCGGCTTCGTCGGTAGAGTTCACGATCAAGGCCACGAGCATCGATACGAGCAACGCCGATCGCGACAAGCACCTCCGCTCCGCCGATTTCTTCGACGTGGAGAAGAACCCCGAGATCACGTTCAAGAGCTCGAAGATCGCCGCGACGAAGACCAAGGATCTGTACGAAGTGACCGGGACGCTCACAATGCACGGCGTAGCCAAGACGATCACGCTGCCGGTGACGTCGTTGGGCTCCGTCAAGGATCACCAGGGCAATTCGCACGCCGGTTTCGAGACCCACATCACGCTGAACCGCAAGGACTACGGCATCAACTGGAATCGAGCCCTCGACACCGGCGGCTTCATGCTCGGCGACGACGTCGACGTGACGATCAACATCGAGTCCGTGCTGAAGAAGGCGCAGCCAGCGCCGTAGGGGCTTAAGGAGCGCGGCCGTCCCGGCCACAACCGCCGGGCGTCCCCGCCCGGCGGAGGTTCTTGCGCGGAGCGAACCCATGGATGACGTGCAGCGTTTTGCGCGAGTAACGTCGCGGGGGAGGGCGGCCCCGCG
>DASQGS010000487.1:0-4966 GCA_035632455.1 Thermoanaerobaculia bacterium
CGGCGGCGAGTTCAAGCTGACCGACGCCGCGGGCCAGGAGATCCCGATCAAGAAAGCCGCGCTCTGCCGCTGCGGCGGGTCGACCAACAAGCCCTTCTGCGACGGCACCCATTCCAAGATCGGTTTCCAGGGCGCGATCGCGGCGGTGGAGAAGTCGCAGCAGTAGGCACAGCGCATTATCGCGACAGCCTGAAGTTCACGGTCACGGTGTAATAGACGTCGATCGGCTCGCCGCGGAATGTGGCAGGGCGGAAATGCCATCGCTCCACGGCTTCGCGCGCGGCGTCGCCGAGGCCGTAGGGGAGATCCTTGATCACCTCGACGTCATCGATCCTGCCGTCCCGCCGCACGATGCCACGGATCACGACCGAGCCCTGCACGCCGGCCTGCCGCGCGATCGGCGGGTAGCGCGGCACAACCCGTGCGATCTCCTCCGGCTGTGTCCCTCCGGCCGGAACGACGGGATAGACGCCGCTGCTGTCGGGCCGGTCGGAAAGCGGTTGTGGAGCTTGCGGCGCTTCAGCGATCGGCGCACTCGGCGGTGCGGTCGTTGTTTGCGTGGCCGGAGGTGCCGGCGTCGCGGTCGTCTCGGTTGGCGCGGCCGGCGTTTCGGACGTCTGGACGTTGAGCTGTGCGGCGCCCGAAGCCGTCACGTCGATGGCATCGATATCCGCGTAGGCGACCTGCCCATCGCGGTCGATCGCGTAGAAGTCGTGATCGCGTGTGAAGATCTTGAGCGGCGTCTGCTCGGCCAGCTCGCCAACCACCGGATAGAAAATGCCCGGGCCGGCGTAGAGCGGTGTGCGCTGAGTAGCCGTGCCGGTGAGCGGCGGAAGGCGTCGGATGGCTTCGTAGCGAGCGAGGCGGCGCTCGCGCTCGGTCGTGCGCTCGAGACTGTTGCGCTCGACCCAGCCGCTGAGGCCGTCGGGATCCTGGACGCGAGTCCAGCCTCCGCGCTCCTCGAGCAGGATCAGTTTCTCGCCGCTGGTCGCCGACGCGACGACAGGCGCCTTCGCATTCGGCTCGGTGCGGATTCGGACTCGCTGCGGCAACACGGTCAGGGTCTCCGCCTGCGGGGGAGCCTCGGCGCGTTTGCGCCCCGCCGTGAGCACGATCAACACGATCAACCCGAGGAAGATCGCACCGAGAATGATGAGGACGACGAGTCCGCGTCCGCCGCGATCCTGTAGCGAGAAGTCCATTTCTCTTACTTGCGCTTCCGCTCTTTCATAAGCACGTACATGATCGCCTTCTGGACGTGCAGCCGGTTCTCGGCTTCGTCATAGATGACCGATTGCGGCGAGTCGATGACCTCGGCGGCCACTTCCTCTCCGCGATGCGCCGGAAGGCAATGCATGAAGATCGCTCCGCTCTTCGCCATCGACATGATCCGGCGATCGACGGTCCAGTTGGCAAAGTCCTTGCGCCGCCGCGCGGCGTCCTCCTCCTGGCCCATCGATGCCCAGACGTCGGTCTCGACAACATCGGCATCCTTCACCGCTTCCTCGATCGACTGGGTGATCACGACTCGCGTCCCGGCCGCGTCAGCGTCGCCCTTGGCCTTGCCGACGACGATCGAATCAGGCGAGTAGCCGCCGGGCGTGGCGATGGCGATGTCCATCCCGACCTTCGGCGCGCCGAACAGGAGCGAGTGGGCCATGTTGTTGCCGTCGCCGACGTAGGCGATCTTGCGGCCCTTGAGCTCGCCGAGGTGCTCCCACGCCGTGAAATAGTCGGTCATGCCCTGCATCGGGTGAAGAAGGTCGGTGAGCCCGTTGATGACCGGGATCGAAGCATAGTCGGCGAGATCGGTGACGGTCTTGTGGGCGAAGGTGCGAGCCATGATTCCGTCGAGATAGCGCGACAGCACCTTAGCCGTGTCATAGATCGGCTCGCCGCGTCCGAGCTGGATGTCCCGCGAGGAGAGGAAGAGGGCATGTCCACCCATCTGGAACATCCCAACCTCGAATGAGACGCGAGTGCGGGTGGAGGACTTCTCGAAAATCATGCCCAGGGTCTGTCCCTCGAGCGCTCGCGAGAACTTCGAAGGGGTTGCCTTGATGTCCCTGGCGAGCTCGAAGATCTCGCGCACCTCGGCCGCGGTGTAATCGTGAATCGATATGAAGTCTTTGTGATTCAAAGTAAGCCTCTGTTCATTGCAGTGATGCCCGTATTGTATGTGAGGCGGTGACGCGGGCGCGGACAGCAAGACATCCGTGCCGGAACCGCGGCGCTTTCCCCTCGCCCGACATCGCCGTATCATTCTCTCGATGTCGTTTCAAGTGCCGATGAACGAGCTGGCGATTCTCGTGTCACTCTACGGTGCTGACCCGGAGGACTACTTCGTCTATCTCTCGCCATACTCCGAGCATCACGACGGACCGGAGACGATCGCCGAGTATCTCAACGCCGGACGCCGGCGATTCTTTCCGATGGTCACGGCCGGCGTGCCGAAGATGATCAACCGCGACCAGATCCTCTGGGTGCGCTACGAGAAACTACCGGACCCACTCGAGCTCGAGGTCACGCTCATCGAGAAGCTCACGATCGTCGAGCTCGCCGACGGAACGAGAATCGAAGGCTCGATTCCGATCGACCGCCCGAAAGAGCAGTCGCGCATCTCCGATGTCCTCAACGACCCGCGCGAAACGTTTCTCCGCATCGACGACCCGGATCAAACCTACTACGTGAACAAATGGTTCATTCGACAGGTGATCCCGCGGTGAACTATGGACTGCGGCGGCTTGCCGCCGCTTTCGTTGACCACGGGCGCGGCGAAAGGCCACTCGCGCAGACTCCGCGAACCGCGCGGCGGCGAGCCGCCAGTTTGTGGCCACCACCGTGTTACCATCGTCTGCATGGAACGCTCATCCCGTGACCTGCTCAACGAAGCGCTCGAGCTGCCGCTCGACGAACGGGCGAGGCTGGCCGCTGACCTCTTGGAAAGCCTCGACGATACGCAGCAGGGGGTTCAGGCGGCTTGGGCCGAGGAGATCCAGAGGCGGGTTGCCGCGGTACGCGCCGGTGAGCTCGCGAGTACCGACTGGAGAACCGTTCTCGCTCGTGTCGAGAAGGACGTCCTGGGCCGTTGAAGCTGTTGAAGGTTGTCGAGTCGGCGGAGCTGGAGCTTCACGAGGCAACCGCTTGGTATCGTGATCGCGACAGTCGCGTCGCGGACCGATTCTCGAGCGAAGCGCGACAAACGCTCCAGCTCATCGAGCGCTTCCCGCAAATCGGACAACCCGTACCTGGCATCGACGACCCACAAGTTCGCAGCATGCCGATTCACAGATTCCCTATCACATCGTCTTCATCGATCTCGGCGACTCTCTCGAGGTCGTTGCGTTTGCGCACAATCGCAGGCGGCCAGGCTATTTCGCCAACCGCCTCCGGCGCGCGTAGGCCATCGCGAACGTAGGGACTGCGGCAAGCTTGCTGCCGCTCTCCGGGTACGACTTGCGTTCTTGCCTCAGAAAGCGGCGGCGAGGCCGCCGCAGTCCATAGCGTTCACCGAATGATCACGGCCTCGATCGCAACCGGCTTCTCGATTTTGCGCACCGGCGCGACACCGTTCTCCAGCAATGCATCGAAGGCGTTCCAGTTGAACAGCCCGTCATCGCTCCTTGGCTCGAGCAGATAGAACGCCAGCCGCGCCAGCGGTTGATTCATGCGCACCAGGAACGTCCCGGCAGGCAACTTTTCTCGCCGGCTCTTCCACTTGCCGGTCAGCGCCACCTCGTGATGGCCCTGAAACGGTTCGTCGCTCGCCATGATCTTCGTGATTGCGAACTGCTCGACTTCGAGCGTCACCTCGGCGGCGAGTTTCTCCGCGACGATGCCGTGCGTTCGAAGGGTCGCGATCACCTGCGTCGCCGCGGGGTCGATCGCGTAAGCGTACGGCACCGACTCCTGCTCCGAGGCCGAGAAGATGCCGAAGTCCGTCATCTTCACCGGCACGATCTCGCCGGTACGCCGGATCAATCCCGTTCCGGTCTCCGGGTCAGGCTCGCCCTCGCCTGGATCGGCCTCGACGCTGCGCTCCCACAGAATCTCGACGTTGTTCTTCCACGGCTTGATCTCGAAGCGCACTCCCTGCTTGCGCAGTTTTCCGCGGCGGATCTCGTCCTCAGCCTTCGCCGCGAGGCGCTGCATTTTCGAGCCATACTTCCGCGCCGCGTCGAGAATCGTTAGGACAAACTGGTATGTCACCTCCACGCGGGCCCGAAAGTCGATGTAGCTGTAGGCCTCGGAGAGAATCACGAACCGATTTCTCAGCCCGACGTAGTTGTTCCCGAACCGCGGCCTGGAATCAAACGTGTGCCATCCCTTCTCCGGCGAAAGTTGATCGATGAAGTTGCCGTAGAAGTACGTCTCCTTCCCGTACCGCTTCTTCATCTCCGCGCGGATCGCGGGCAGCAGAGTGCTCCGCTCGAAATCGACGAGATCCTCGTGCGCGTTCGGGCTCAGCATCGGGCTGTAGGTCAGCGCGTATCCGTGATACGACCCGTTTGTCGTGTGGAGATCGACAGTCAGCAGCGGATCCCAGCGCACGAGGACGTTCGCGACCAAGCCTCGCGCCTCGGGCGATTCGAGCTTCATGAAATCGCGGTTGAGATCGAGCCCGGCTGCATTCTCGCGCACGCCGGCGCCGTTCAGCGGCCCGTTCTGCGTCGTTCGGTTCGACGTGGAGATGCGCTCGTTGCCGTCGGCGTTGTAGATCGGGGCGATGAGGATGACCAGATCATCGCGCAGGCCGCGCGACGTCGTCACGAGATCGCGCAGCAGCATCAGCGCCGCTTCCTTTCCCTCCACCTCGCCGGCGTGAATGTTCGCCATGATGAACACCACCGGCTTCCCCGACGCGCGAGCGCTCTCCGGACTCATCACGCCCGCCGGTCCGGCGATCACGAGCGGCAGCGCGCGGCCTTCCCCCGATGTACCGAAGATCTCGACGCGAATGCCGGGA